>DATHCE010000126.1:0-2564 GCA_035319685.1 Bryobacteraceae bacterium
TGGCTGGCGGCCCATGTGAGGCTCGCGTTTTCGATCATTCCTCTCTGAGTCAGGCGGGACGGCAATCAACGCTATCCGCACATCCGCCCGGCGCCGGAGCGCTTTCACGCTCCGTTTATCGAACCGATTCGACCTAAACCCTCGTCGGCCCCATGCTACGAGCTGGGGACGTAAACCGGTTAAGGTTGCGGGAGTCCAGTATCACCTCAATGCAACGCTTCGTGGCCACGAAGTTTTCTGATTCGAGAATAGCAGGCGGGTTGTAACGAATTTTCGTAACTTATTGAGGGGATTGGTCAAATAGATTGTGACTCTATCTTTTCACTTAAGCGCATTCAGCTCTCGCTCGCACTCCGCCGAATCAGGAATCAGTTTGCAGGCGGCCCTCAAATGTTCGATCGCTTCCACGCGATTCCCGAGCCGCGCCTCGGCCACTCCGAGCTGGAATTGCGCCGCATAATCGTTGGGATTGCCGGCAAGCACTCGATCGAAATAGGGCCGCGCTTTCGCGTATTCCTTGCGCGCCATCCAAAACTCGCCGATCGCCTGGGCCGCGGGCGTGTATCCGCGATCCTCATTGAGCGCGGTTTCCCACTCGCGAATCGCGTCGCCGGCGCGGCCCGCCCGCAGTTGAGTTTCTCCCAGATAATATCGCGCCAGAGTATTGTGCGAATCCATCTCGAGAATTTTGTGAAACAGCGATACTGCGGTTTCAAGACGCTGCGAATACAGAGCGGCGAGCGCCGTTTCATAAAGCCGGTATTCCGGAAGACGGTCCTTGGGATCGGGGCCGGATTCGTTCAAGGCCGAGGGTCCGGCTGCGAGATACCCGAGCGATCCGAGCTTCGACGCCGTTTCCTTGGACTGATCGCGCGCCGGCGCTGGGGCACCTTGATAAGCAAAGCGCGTGATCAGCCGGTTGAGCTGAACACGCAACTCCTGGGCCTTCGCCGTGTTCTTGCGGATCAGGTTGACGCGCTCGCCGGGGTCCTGGTCGAGATTGTAGAGTTCGGGATGGGGCGCCTCGATCAATTTGAAGGCGCCCGCGCGCACGCTCCTGAGCGGGGCCCAGCGGAACGCATCGGCAGTATAAAGGCTTTCGCTGAACACGACGCGATCGCTACCGGCGAGCAGGCTGGCGCCTTGAAACGACGGAGGCGCGGGAACGTGCAGAAAATCGAGAATCGTGGGCGCGACGTCGATCAACCCTCCGGGCTCGTTCACCTGCCGCGGCTCGGTGGGCGCGCCGGCCGGCCAATGCACGATCAACGGGACATGCAGAGTGCTTTCGTAGATGAAATAACCGTGCGTCGATTCGCCGTGTTCTTCGAGACCTTCGCCGTGATCGGACAGCACGATGACCAGCGATTTGTCCCACCATTGATCGCGCACCAGAGCCTGCTTGAATCGTCCCAGCAGTTGATCGGCATAGGCGACTTCGGCGTCGTAACCGGAAAGACGGTAGGGCGTGTGCAGATCGAACAGGTGCACAAACGCAAACACCGGTTGGCCGCGATGGGCGGCGAGCCATTGCTCAGCGGAGCGAATCACCAGCGCCCCGTCGCGCCGGACCCGCACCTGATACGGATTTTCCGGTTCGCTCGACGGCGCGGACTGAAACGGGCTGTCGTAAAAATCGAAGCCCTGATCGAGACCGAGGCGCCGGTCGAGCATGCTGCTGCCGATGAAAGCCGCGGTCTGGTAGCCATGCGAGTGAAGCACGGAGGCGAGCGTGACTACCGACGGTGGAACGCGCTCGGCATTTTCTTCGACGCGCGTTGCAAACGGATAGGTGGACGTGAACAGAACCGTGTGCGCGGGCAAAGTGAGCGGGATCTGCGAGTCGATCGCCGTAAATATAGTTCCGGCGAAAGAATCGATATTCGGCGTCCGGATTTTCCGGTATCCATAACCACCCAGGTGGTCGGCGCGAAGCGTGTCGATGGAAATGAGGATGACCGGCGTCTGCGCGCGGGCCGCTGCGGCGATCCAGAGTATCCAAAAGAGGCGATGCAACAAGAGGCGATGCAACATTTTCAAAACATGTTCCATAGGAGAGTCGTTGCCGCGGAGGCGAGAAGATACCAGAGAAACCAATGGAGATGCAGAATCGTGGCGCGCGGATACGGAATCCGGACCGCGGACTGCGGAAAGGGGAAGGCGTAAACCAGACCGGACCCGGCAAAGATTTTTTCGGGCGAGACGCGGCCCGCGAGGGCCATTTTCAATGGTCCGGCGACGTTGCGGACGGGACGAATCCGCCAACTGATCTCGCTCGCGGAGACGATTCGCACCGCGGGCGTTTCGACGTTGATTCCTGGCGGCACGTCCAATTCCGGCGCCGGGCCGGTCCATTGGACGGTCACGACGGCCGGCGCGCCGACCACGAGCGGTGCCTGGCCGAAGGCGGAGCCGAGGGCGATGAAGAAAATCGCAAAAGGAATCGCCAGAAGCGCGCAGGGCACGGCGATGAGACGCAGGAGCTTCAAATTTTCGCGAACCAGATCGCGTTGCGCGCGGAGACACAGCGCGGGCTCGTCGAAAAAAAGTCCGAGCTCCATCCA
>DATHCE010000127.1:0-2075 GCA_035319685.1 Bryobacteraceae bacterium
CTCAAGCGAGCTTTTTCGGCCGGCGACCATCAAGCGAGCTTTTCAACCAGCGAGCATCAAGCGAGCTTTTCAACTAGCGAGCATCAAGCGAGCTTTTCAACTAGCGAGCATCAAGCGAGCTTTTCAACTAGCGAGCATCAAGCGAGCTTTTCGTAGAGATACGCCGCCACGGCGACGTCCTCCACGCCCAATCCGCAGGATTTGAAAATCGTGACCGGATCGCCATCCGGGCGTCCCGTCACTTGCGCCAGCTCGTAAATCCGCGGATCATCCCAGTCCACTTCGGCGAGAATCAGATCGCCTGCTTCGATTTGCGCGACGTCGAGCGCGTCCACGGCAATCAGATCGGCGCGCGCGATCAGATCGGCGGGCAATTCCCGGCGCGCCGCCTGGTTCGATCCCATCGCGTTGATGTGCGTTCCGGGAGAGATCCACGCGGATTCGAGCACGGGATCTTTCGCCCACGTCGCCGTGACGACGATATCGGCGCCGCGCACCGCTTCCTCGGCAGACTCGACGGCGCGAGTCCGGGTTTCGACGGCGAAGCTGTAGCGCTTCTCCGGACTGCGCGACCAGACGCGAACGTCGCCCAGTTGACGCACTTCGCGGATGGCATCGAGTTGCGCGCGCGCCTGAAATCCGCTGCCAATGATGGCAAGCGTCGAGGCGCCGGGTTCGGAGAGCAGCGCGGTCGCGTAGCCGCTGGCCGCGCCGGTGCGGATCTGGCCCAGTTGATTGGCGTCGATCTGCGCGAGCGGCCGCGCGGTTTCGGCATCGAACAGAAGAAAGAAAAAATAGGCCGCTCCGTGACGGGCGTTGGTCGCGTAGACTTTCGTGCCCAGATATTTTCCCCAGGCACCGGCCATGCTGTGAAGCACGGTTCCGGTGGGTAGAAACAGGCGCCGCCGCGGCTGGTTCTGCGCGTCGCCGGTGCGCAGCGCGAGGAACACTTCCCGCATCAGGCGAACGGCTTCCGCCATCGGCAGATTTTCGCGGACTTGTTGTTCGTTGATGAACAGCATCGATTACGAGCTTAACTTAACTTATAGGTGCGCGAGGCCTATCGCCGCGCGCCTTTCCGCCGATCTCTTCCAATAAGGTCCATGTCTTCATCGTCGGCCGGGAAATTTCAGGATCATTACTCGATGCTGGGCGTCGAGCCCAAGGCCAACCTCGAGACCATCCAGGCAGCCTACGCCAAGCTCGCGCAGAAGTATCATCCGGAAAATCCGGAGACGGCAGATAAAGACAAGTTCGAGTCGGTCAAGCAGGCTTACGAGGTCCTTTCCGATGCGTCCCTCCGGCGCGAGTTCGACAAGCTGAGGGGCATCGAGGGCGAGCAGGGCACGCCGAAGTTCTCGGGTCGTGATTTTTTCGACGCTTTGGGCCGCGATTCAGGACTGCGGCTGGCGCTACTGTGCATCCTCTACGATCGCCGCCGCTCGAAACCCTTCACGCCCAGCATTTCCATGCGCAATGTCGAGAGCATGGTGCAGGGAACCATCGAGGAGTTGAATTTCGCGGTGTGGTACCTGAAACAGAGAAACCTGGCGGAGAGCGACGACAAGAGCAGCCTGCAAATCACCGTGGAAGGAATGGATTATCTCGAGAGCAATCGTCCCTCGGCCGACGTGGTGATGCCGTTTATCAAGGCGTCTGCTCTGCGAGCCGTGCCGCCTCCGGCGAAACCTGCGCCGGATCCTGCGGCCGACGTGAAGCCGGGGTTGAGCATGCTGCGGCGCGCGATGGCGCGCAAGTAAATCAGCCGTCAATAAACGCAAACAAACACAATTTTCAGCTCCGCGACGGATCCCGTTTCTCCGGATGGAAGCCCAGCTCCGCGATCGCCACTTCGGCACGCATCGGATTCACCGCGCCGGAACGGGCCAATGCGGCGAGCGCCGCCTGCACGATTGCTTCCGCGGAAATTTCGAAGAAGTGGCGCAGGTGCTCGCGATTTTCGCTGCGCCCGAATCCGTCCGTGCCCAGCGAGGTGAGGCGCGTTCCGATCCACGGAGAAAGCTGATCCGGCACGGCCTTCATGTAATCCGACGACGCGATGATCGGACCGGCGG
>DATHCE010000128.1:0-6525 GCA_035319685.1 Bryobacteraceae bacterium
TAATTCTCCTTCAAGAAATCTTCGATATGCCGCAGGCGTAAGCGCGCGCGATTGCTCGACGGCCAGATCCGCAGATAGGCCGACTCCGGCAGATCCGTATAATACACCCAGACGGGCGGATCGGCTTGGAGCTCGCTCAGCGCCGTCCATTCGTCTTTTTCCGGAAACATGCCGGGCTGAAGAAACGAATAGCGTGTGGGATTCCGGGCGCCGGTCATAAAATACAGCGACGGCCGGTAGGGAAACACGAACAGACTGTCGGAGCGAGCGACGCGAGATTGAATCTCGCGCAGCAGCTCGAAATCCGCGGGATCGCCGTGGAGGCGTCCGAGGGAGGTAGCTCGGGATACCTCGCCCATGCGTTGTTTTATCGGCGTCGACAGGTACGTGAGCGCGATCATGAGGGTCGCCAAAGCAATGGGAACGCGAACGCGCGAGCCGGCGACGAGCGCGGCCGTGAGCGCGTAAAACGGAGCCGCGATCTGGGTCAGGTGCATCAGATCCCATCGCGGATAAGTGGATAAAAGCAGCGCAGCGCCGGACGAGAGAAGCACGACAATGCGGATTTCCGGCCGTTTCGCGATCCAGATGGCGCTCACGAACGGAAGCGTCGCGGGCAGCGTGAAAAAGATCATGACAGCGAAGATGACCACGGCTTGCACGCCTGAAGATCCTTGGAACAGGGGCGCGTATCCGCCATTGACCCACGCATACGGCGTGCGATTCGGACCCGAATAGTTCGCCGCCGACCAGAGCAGGGAATCGAGCATGGGGCGTAACGCACCTCGCGAAGCCAGCCACAGCGTGCCGGGAACCATCGCCAGAGCGATGCCGGCCGCGAAAGGCGCCAGGCGTTTTCGAATGCAGAGGGCCAAGGCAACGGCGACCAGGGCGACGTTCGGCGTGCACCAGGCGGCGATGCCGGCCGCGAATCCAGCCAGGGCAATCGGCAACATGCCGGCGCGTTCCTTCTTCGGAGACGGAATCGCTGCGAAAATCAGCGTGGTGGCCAGGATGGCCCACGCCGCCGAATCCCAGCGATGGTTCACAACCACGGTGGTCGGCCCGGCGGTGTCAAACGCGACGAAAGCGATGGTGGTTGGAATCGCGGCCAGGCGCCCGCTCAAATTCCACACCATCCAGAACAGGCACGCCGCCATCAGCGCGATATCGAAGACCACCGTGGCGCGCGCGGCGGCGAGGCTGATTCCAAACATGCGCAGCGCGCCGGCGATGATGGCGAACGTGCCCGGACCGGCCAGCGCGAAGAAATCCCTGTACGGCATCTGGCCATGCAACATGCGCAGCGCTCCGTCGAAATAGATGCCTTCGTCGTTGTAATCGAGCGAGAGGTGCGCCGCCGAAGTCCACCACAGGAACGCGAACACGCACAGAAATACCAGAACAGCCGCGCGCGCGGGCTTGTCGGGAATATTCACGAGGCGTGTGCGGGAACGGTCTGATTCAGCGCGGCCAGATTTCCCTGCGCATCGAAATCGAACGGCTCGGATTCACCGGCGATCTCCAGCGCGGGATTTTTCTCGATCTCGCGGCGCAGATTTTCGGTCATGCGCAGCAGGCCGAGGTCGAGCGAATTGGCGATCCATCCGATGGTCACCTCTTCCTGTTGGTGACATCCGGCGGTCGGCCAGATTTTTTCGAGGCAAGCGCGATCGCTCGAAAAATGAATCGGCGTGCGGATGTCGGCGGGGCTGGAGGCGGTCAGCGAATTGATCAGAGTAGGCGTCCAGTCGATCGCGCCGAGCAAACGATCGTGAACCACGTCGGCCATGCCGATGCCGACGCCGTTGCCATAGGTGTGCTCGCTCAAACCGCGAATGAAGATGCGATCGATCCGCGGCGCGGTGTCCCACGGATTGTATTCGCCATTCACGCCGCGATTGACCACCTTCGAATCCATGCCGGAGCCTGAAAAATTCTTGCCGATTTCATCGACGATCAGAATATTCAGAGGCGCCGGGATGCGGCCCATCCAGGATTTCACCAGCGCGAGCAGCTCTTCTTCCCTGCGCTCCATCTCGCCGACCGGCACGACGTTGAGCTGCGCGGTGCGGTGATTGGCGTCTTCGAGAATCGCGAGGCCGCCCAGAATTTTTCCGCTTTTAAGCACCTGGCGGCCCACGGTGCGGATCACGTGCTCGAGTCCCAGGCGGTAGGCGTAAGTGTGATAGCGCTGTGCGCCGGCGAATTTGCCGAGCCCGATGGCCATCATCTTAAAGAGGCCGCTTTCGATTTTTCCCGCGAAATCGGTGTGCCACTTCACCCGGCCGATGAGAAAGACGCCATCGGACAAGTACGCATTCCGGTCCATGAAGGTCTCAATTCCGTCGGGAGTTGCGCCCAAGGGCATGACGTCCAACGCGCTGAGGAGCTGGCATCCCATGGTCGCTTCCGTGATGCCGAAATGAGCGAGCACATCCGCCTGACCTTCGGCGGTTGCGGCGCCGTGGCTGCCCATGGCCGGAAACAGAAACGGCGCAAAGCCCAGCGATTTCCAGAAATCGACGACGGTGCGAACGATCATCGCCAGATTCGCGATGCCGCGGCTGCCCACGCCGATGGCGATGCGCGCGCCCGGCTTCAGACGATCGGCGAATCCGGACGCGGCAAGCTCGCGGCGAAGGGTGCCGGGAATATCGGAAATGCTGCGATCGGGAAAATGCTGGCGGACGGTCAGCAGCGGTGCAAACGGCATATTTTCAGATTACAAAACTCTACTGAACCGCACGCGAATTGCCGATAAACGGAAGAGGCGCGCGTGGATTCCCTGACGATTTTGATTCCGGCGTTCAATGACTGGGAGGCGCTGCGTCTGTTGTTGCCGCGGATCGACCGCGCGCTCGGCCAAGCCCGGCGCCGTGCGTCGGTTCTGATCGTCGACGATGCGTCCACCGATCCTTTGCCGGCGGATTACCCGGGTTGCGCGTTCACCGCGCTCGATTCGATCGAGGTTCTGCATCTGCGTTGCAACCTCGGGCATCAACGGGCCATCGCGCTCGGCTTGTATCACGCTCACGAATTCACTTCCGCCGGCGCGGTGGTGGTGATGGACGCAGACGGCGAGGATCGCGCGGAAGATGTGCCGGCGCTGGTCGCCGAATACGAAAAGCGCGGCCGCCGCGAGGTGATTTTCGCGGCTCGCACGCGGCGCATGGAGAGTCTCGCGTTTCAATTTTTCTACCGCTGCTATCAGGTGGCGCATCGCGCGCTGACCGGAGTGGAAGTTCGCGTCGGAAACTTCAGCGTGATTCCGCGAGCGGCGCTGTCGCGCCTGATGGCTTCGCCGGATCTGTGGAATCACTATTCGGCATCGGTCTATCGCGCGCGATTGCCGAAAACGCTGCTGCCGCTGGCGCGCGGGACCCGGCTCTCGGGCCGGTCCAAGATGAACTTTGTCAGCCTGTTGATGCACGGGCTTTCGGCCATCTGCGTCCACAGCGAGCAGGTCAGCGCGCGTTTGGTGACCGCGGCCGCGCTGCTCTCGCTGGTCGCCTTGTGCAGCGTGTTTTTCGGAAAGATGATTCCCGGATGGACCGGCTACATGACCGGATGGATGGTCGGCGGAGCGCTGCAATTTCTGGCCTTCGCGGTTCTGTTCGCATTCCTGATCGCGGGCCGCAGAAGCTCTTCCGGGTTCATCGTGCAGCGTGACTCGCCGTACTACATCCTGAGCAAGACCACGCTCGGAACCAGCTCGACGGCCGCGCAGCTCGCAGCTCTTTCGCGAGCGGCCTCGCACGCGGCCCGGCTTGAGGCACAGCGTGCGGCGAAGTGAATCGAAAATCGCGGTAGTCCTGTTTCTGTTCGTTGCGGTGGTGCTGTTCGCGCTCGACGGCGCGCGTGTGGTACTGACCAACGACGAAGGAATCCTGCTCGAACCGGCGCAGCGGGTGGCGAGCGGCGCGCGTCCCTACGTCGATTTCTTCACCTACATGAGCCCCGGCAGTTATTGGCTTCAGGCGGCCGCGTTTCGTTTGTTCGGCGTGTCGTTGTGGACCGGACGGTTGATCGTCGTCGCCGATTTTGCCCTGCAATGTGCGCTGGTGTTCTGGCTGGCCGCGCGGCTTCAATCGAAGCGCGCGGCGGCGATGATCGTATGTATGTTCGCGGGCTTTCAAGTGGCCGACCCGGCATTTGTGACCGCGCAGCACCGCTGGGACAGCGCGACGCTCGCACTCGCCGGGGTTTGCTTGGTCGTCGATTGTGTGCTCGGGGATGCCTCCACGTGGCGATGGATCGCGAGCGGGGTATTGTTCGGCGCGGCCGCGTGGTCGACCCCGGCGATGGCACTGGCCGGCGGCGCCCTGATGCTGTGGCTGCTGATCCATCGGGAGCATCGGCGCGACTTGCTGCCGCTCTCGGCCGGCGTGGCCGGGATCAGCGCCGCCGCGGTCGCCGGGCTCGCCGCGACCGGTTCGTTCACGGGATTCCTGAAGCAGATCGTCTGGCTCCAGAAAAATTATTCGGCGGTCAATGCGATGCCCTATGGATCGGTGATTGGAGGATATCCCGCCTTGTTTGCGGGCGCGGCCGGATTTTCCGAGGTGTGGATCCGCGCCGTCTTAGTGATGTGCATCGCGCTACCGGCGATTCTTCCGGTCATCGGCGTGGCGGGCGCGGCGGCGATGTGGAAGCGCGCGGATTCCGATCGTCGGCGCGCGATCGAAGTGCTGCTGCTGGCGGCCGTGGCGATGGTGCTGACGGTGTTTCCACGCGCCGACGTGTTTCACCTGGCGTTTGTCGCGGCGCTGCCGTACGTTCTGGCCGGAGTGGCGGTCGCGCGATTGGCCCCTTCCCGCGTGGCGTATTCAATCGGCGTGTTGATGATGCTGCTCGCGTCGTTGTTCGCGGCAAATGACTTCAACGGATGGCGGATGACCAAGACGATCACGTCGGGGGTCGGCGCAGTGCGCGCGTCCGGCAATGAAGCGGGCGATCTTGAAAACCTGTTCGTCCAGGTGCGTCCCGGCGCGACTCTGTTCGTTCATCCTTATATGCCGATTGCGTATTTTCTGACGCAGGCCCGCAATCCGACGCGCTATTCCTACATGAATCCGGGAATGATGACGGATGAGGATGAGCGGAGCGTGCTCGCGGAATTGCAGGCCGATCCGCCGGAATGGCTGTTGTACCTGAAGCTGTCGCGCCAGGAATTTTTGCGCGTGTTTCCTCACGGCGATCAGATGGACTGGCGCTTTGAGAGGCTCGAAAGCTGGCTGGATTCCCATTACGCGCCGGTCGAACAGCCGGCCGTAAACCTCGGCGGTTATCGGCTCTACCGGCGCAAGGCTAGACCAGTTCCGCTCGATACCGTAGGACATCTTGAGAAAGCGCGAATCCGTTGAAGACACCGTTACGAGCCGCGCGAAACTGGTCTATGCAAAATCAAGAAATGGTCTATAAGCCTGCCGCCTTCCGCAGCTCGATGAATTTCGGAAAGACCAGCGACTCGACCAGCGGGTCGCCGTCGTTTTCGGCCGGCAGCGGCCATCGCGCCAACAGTTTTCGCGCCTCCTCTTTTTGTCCGTCGGCGAGCAGCGCCGAGGCGTAAAATACGCGCACCTGAGCGTCGGCCGTTGGCTGGGTCTGCTCGTATTTCTGCTTGAGCTCCGCGAGGTTGTTGCGAGTTTCGACCTTGCCCTGCCACAGCGCAAGCTGGCGTTCGATCATCGGGCCTGGCGCTCCTCCGGCATTGCGCAGTTTCTCGATGGCCTGATCGCGGCGGCCGGTCGAGTAATCCCACGACGCTTCCCGCCAGCCGGCCATAGGATCGCGCGCGTTGCGGCGAAATTCCAGATAGCGCGCCAGGATCGCATCCGCGCCCCTCAAATCGCCGCCGAGCCAGCGCGCGTACGCGGCCTTCCACAAATCGGCGCCGCCCAAAAACGACGGAGCCGTCTGATGCGCGTCCAGAAAATACTTTTCGGCTTCTAAAAATTTTCCGTTGACGAACAACACCTCGCCGGTCGAATCGAGCGAATTAGCTTTCTGTCCCGGCTCGCGTCCGTACGCCTCCAAGGTTTTTCGCGCGGCGTCGAGATCGCCCGCGAAACCCTCCGCGTAGCCGAGCGAATTCATTACCTCGGCGTTGTGAGGACCGGCGGCGAGAAGTTTTCGATACTGCGCCGCAGCGCCTGTAAAATTGCGCGCGCGCATCTCGACCTGGGCCAGATTCGCGACGACCGCCGTATCGGCGGGGAGCAATTCCGCGAGCCTGGTGAGCCCCTGCTGCTCGGCGGCGGGATCTTTGCGGAGCGTCGCCGCAACCAATTCGATGCGCGCGCGGGTCAATGGGGAGCGCAGGCCTGCCCGCGCCAGCGCGCGATCCGCTACGCCCATCGCATCCGCCGGATCCCCCTTGCGCGCCAGCGATTCGATCCAACTGAGCCACGCGTCGCCGAAATCCGGATCGATCGCAACCGCGCGTTCGTAATCTTCCCGGCCCCACGCCTCGACCGCTGGTTCGTTCGAAGTCGAAAACGCGCGCGCTGCCGGATCGATGCG
>DATHCE010000129.1:0-2271 GCA_035319685.1 Bryobacteraceae bacterium
TGAGGTTCCTGCTCCACCGGAACGGGCGCTTGCTGCGCCACTACGATTGAGCCAAGCGCCGACAAGAATATGCCCCAAACCATCCTGTGCAAGCCATCCTCCTACCGCGAAACGACGGGGCTGCGCTTGCGCAGCTTCACAACCTGGTCGAGCACCTTCTGCGCGACTTCCCACTTCGAGGTTTCGGGAACCTCGACCACTTCGTTTTGCGAGATAATGGTGACCGCGTTGCGGTCGGAATCGAAACCGATGCCCTCGCGCGAAACGTCATTCACAACAATCGCGTCAAGAGATTTCGCAGCCAGCTTCTTGCGCGCATTTTCGAGCACGTTCTCCGTCTCGGCCGCGAATCCCACAACAACCTGCAAAGTCTTGCGGCGCGCCACTTCCGCCAGAATGTCTGCCGTCGGCTCCAGTTCGAGTGTCAATTCGCCCTTGCGCTTGATCTTCTGTTCCGCCGCCGCCTTCGGCCGGAAGTCCGTCACTGCCGCCGTCTTAATGACGACCGTGCTTTCGGGCAGCAATTTCAAAACCGCTGCCAGCATCTCTTCCGCGGTTTCAACGCGCGTCAGTTCTGCCGCGTCCGGAGCGGCAATCGCCGCCGGACCGCTCACCAGCAGCACGCGCGCTCCGCGGCGCAATGCCGCTTCGGCAATGGCGTATCCCATGCGCCCGCTCGACCGGTTGGTCAAATACCGCACCGGATCGATCTTTTCCCGCGTCGGCCCCGCCGTCACCAGCACCGTTTCCCCGGCCAGATCCTGCACGGCTCCGAGCGCTTCCATCACCGCCGCGACAATCGTTTCGCTCTCCGCCAGCCGTCCCGCGCCGGTCATGCCGCACGCCAGGTATCCGGTGCCGGGCTCAACCACGCGAACGCCGCGCTGGCGCAGGATTTCTAGGTTCGCCTGCGTGGCCGCGTGGTTCCACATGTTGACGTTCATCGAAGGAGCCACCACGACCGGGGCGGTGGTCGCGAGATAAAGAGTGCTGAGAAAGTCGTTGGCAATTCCCTGCGCAAAGCGCGCCAGCGCATCGGCCGTGGCCGGCGCCACCACGAGCGCATCAATCGCCTGGGCGATCGCAATGTGCTCGATGGCCGACTCGACATTCGCCTGGGATTCATCGGCGCCGAACATGCCGGTAATCACTTTTTCCCCGGTGAGCGCGGCGAAGGTGAGAGGACGAACGAACTCCTGCGCGGCAGCCGTCATCACGACTTGCACGCGAATGCCGCGGTCTTCGAAAAGGCGCACAATTTCCGCCGCCTTATAAGCCGCGATTCCACCGCACACGCCCAGCGCAATTTTCATAGGAGGAAGCGGGCCGCCTCGGCCTCACGGTCGAGCCGCGCCTTTCGAGGAAATGGATGCCGCAGCCTTGCGGGAGATGCGCATCTCCGCGCAAGCCGCGTCTACGCGTCTTCGGCGAACGCCTTGTTCAGGGTTTCGCTGGCCGCCTCCAGCGGCAGCTTCGGAATCTCCGGAATCATCCACTTCACCTTGCCCGCCTTGATTTCATCCTGCGCGATGCGGCAGGGCTTGCGCGATCCGGTATCGATGACCGGCGCGGCCCCACTTTGCAGTTGCCGTGCCCGCCGCGCCGCCACCAGAATGTAACGATAGTTGCTGTCGAATCCCTCTACCAACTTCATACTTTCTCCCCCGAAACTCATGTGCCTTTCGCCATCTGCAAATGGAACGAAGCCAGAATCGGTTGCACCCGCTCCCGCGCTTGTTTCAGCCGGCAAGCTTGTGCGCTTCGCACAACCCGCTCTTCCTCACCGGAAAGCGCTCGCCCGCTTCGCTCCAACCTCTCCGCCAGCACGATATCCTTAAGCTGGTCGGCAGATTGCTCCAGCAGATTGTTCACTAATATATAGTCGTATTTCGAGTAATTCTCAATCTCCCGGCGGGCCGTGTCCAACCGGCGGCGGATGACTTCCTCCGCATCCAACCCCCGGTGGCGCAACCGCCACTCCAGCTTCTCCCGGTCCGGCGGAAGAATGAAGATGCTCACCGCTTCCGGCATCCTCTCTTTCACTTGGCTCGCTCCTTGCACATCGATGTCGAGCAGCAAATCGTGGCCGTGCGCCTCAGCCTCGCGCAAAAACCGCCGCGCCGTCCCGTAGTAGTTTCCGAAAACTTGCGCCTGCTCCAGAAACTCGCCAGCGGCGATCATGGCTTCAAATTCCTCGCGCTCGATGAAGAAATATTCCTTGCCGTTCTGCTCGCTTCCGCGCGGCGCGCGCGTGGTATAGGAGATCGAGAA
>DATHCE010000130.1:0-15969 GCA_035319685.1 Bryobacteraceae bacterium
CAATAAAATCGGGATGAAAACCGCGATCAGCGAAAGGCTCATCGAAACCACCGTGAAGCCGATTTCGCGCGCGCCGCGGAAGGCGGCCGCCATCGGATCCATACCCAATTCGACGTAGCGCGCAATGTTTTCGATCACCACGATCGCGTCGTCGACCACGAATCCGGTCGCGATGGTCAGCGCGACCATCGACAGATTGTCGACGCTGTATCCGAATAAATACAGGATGCCGAAGGTGCCGACCAGCGAAATGGGAACGGCGGCGCTGGGAATCAGCGTGGTGCGCACATCGCGCAGGAACAGGAACACCACCATAATCACGAGCGCGATCGAAATGCACAAAGTGATCTGCACGTCGCGCATCGCCGCGCGAATGTAAGTGGTGGTATCGAGCATCAGGCGAATGTGAATCGCGGGCGGCACGGACGCTTCCAGTTGTGGTAACGCGGCCTTGATCAGGTCGCAGGTTTCGACGATGTTCGCTCGCGGCTGGCGGAACACCAGCAGCACGATGCCCGGCTTGCCGTTGGCGAATCCGGCGGTGCGAATGTCCTCGATCGAGTCGGTCACCGTGGCAATGTCGGAGAGTTTGACCGGCGCGCCGTGCTGGTAGGCGACCACCAGCGGCAGATATTCGGAAGCCTTCATCAACTGGTCGGTGGTGCCGAGCGACCAGGCGTGATTGGCGTCGGCAAGCTCGCCTTTGGGACGATTCGCGTTGGCGCCCGCCAGAAAATTGCGAACGTCTTCGAGCCCGAGACCGAGATTGTTGAGCTGCGGGGGATTCAACTCGATGCGGACACCCGGTGACGAGCTTCCGACGATGAGCACCTGGCCGACACCTTTGATCTGCGACAAACGCTGCTGGAGGATCGTGGCGGCGACGTCGTAGATTTGTCCCGGCGGGGTCGTCTCCGACGTCATGGAAAGGAACACGATGGGAGTATCCGCGGGATTCACCTTCCTCCAGGCGGGATTGGTCGGAAGGTTCGATGGCAATTGGCCTCGGGCGGCGTTGATCGCGGCCTGCACGTCTCGCGCGGCCGCGTCGATATTGCGGCTGAGGTCGAATTGAAGCGTGATGCTGGTGGTTCCGAGAAAACTCGACGAGGTCATCTCGTTCACGCCGGCAATGCGGCCGAATTGGCGCTCCAGAGGGGTCGCGACCGACGACGCCATCGTCTCGGGACTCGCGCCAGGCAGCGCTGCGGCGACGGAAATCGCCGGGAAATCGACTTGCGGCAAGGGAGCGACGGGCAGAAACGGGTAGGCCACCGCTCCGGCGAGCCCGACTGCGACCGCCAACAGGGTCGTGGCAACTGGACGGCGGATAAAAGCGCCGGATGGGCTCATGGCTCCCTGTCCAATAAGTGTATATACACGTAACGGCCGGGTCAAGGCCGCGCGGAGCGTTCCCCGAGCGCGACCACCGCGGACAAATCGCTCAGCATCCTGCGCCAACGGTCCTCGCCCAATGTGTCGAGCACTTTGCGCTGGGCTTTCTCCCAATACTTTACGGCTGCGCGCAGCGCGGCTTCGCCTTTCGGAAGCACGCGAACTTTTTTCGAGCGCGGATCCGCACCGGGGAGGATTTCAATCACGCGTTTGTTCTCGAGCTGCCGCAGATTGCGGGTCAGGGTGGTCCGGTCCGCGCCGACCGCCTCGGCGAGAGCGCTGATGGTCGCGGGTCCACGCTGCGCGATGATGACCAGCAGACTGAACTGCGGTCCCTGAATGGGAGCCGCGCGCATCTCCTGCTCATAAATCTTAGTGGTAATGCGGGCGGCCTTGCGCAGATTGTAGGCGACGCAGCGCGACGTTCCGGCGAGGTGCGAGGAAAGATCGGACGCCATTTCCTTTTTAGTGTGCATATACACCTATCGCGATGTCAACGCCCGGCTGAAACAGAACCAGAGAGCGCGGCGCTCAATTTCCGCGCTGCGAGCGGAGCCGGTGAAACGCTTCCAAATGCCAGCTATCCTCGTTCGCCGTGGACCTGTGCCGGAGAATGTATAAGTTCCCGTCGTCGGCGCGAACTCTGAAAAACACGTCGTCCGGCCCGTACCATTGATCCAGCAACTCCTCCACGATATAGTCGCGGCCGTCCAGCCGAAAGCGAACGGGACGTTCGTCGGCCTTCTGCCCCGCGTAGCATGCCACCTGCAACTTCATTCCTTCCATTATGCAGGAGAGCGGCCAAAATTCCGCAAGAAATCTCGCTATACTCGACGCATCGGCTGGCTCTATCGAAAAGTCGTGGTTCCGATCCTGGATCTGCTCCGGCAAGGGATCACTCCGGAGAAAATCGCGCTGAGCATCGCGCTGGGAGTCGTGCTGGGCGTATTCCCCATGCTCGGCTCGACCACGATTTTGTGCACCGGGATGGCGATTCTGCTGGGTTTGAATCTGCCGGCGATCCAACTGGTGAATTTTCTGATCTATCCTCTGCAATTGATCCTGTTCCTGCCGTTGCTCAAAGCGGGCAGCCGGATTGCGAACGCGGCGCCGGTGACGATTTCGCTCGGCCAGGTTTTCGCGATGATCCAATCGGACCTGTGGGGCTTGATCAAAATGCTGTGGACGGCAACGCTGGGCGCGATCGCGATCTGGCTGGTGCTGGCGCCCATCGCGGCGGCGGCAATTTACTTCACGCTCGCGCCGCTGCTGCGCCGCGCGTATCGAGCGATTCACCACACCTCCGTCTGATTCAAAAAGCCGGCGGCTTGCCGGCGTAGCCGGTCATTTCGAGATAGCCGGCGCCTTGAACCGGCTTCGATTTCATCGTGGCGGTGGCGCGAATCGCGCCTTCCCAATAGGGCGGCGAGGCTTCGCTTTTATCGGCCAATTCCTGCTGCGGCAGCGGAGTGGTCAACTGCCATTCGAATCCCAGGCGACGAACGCGGATGGTCCAGAAGATGGGATAGCGTCCGCCGGTTTCGGGGCTGGTCCAGATTTCGCCAGGTGTGAGCGAAAAATCGTTCACCGCGAGATGCGTCGTGCGTCCGGATGGATCGACGAAAGTCCCGGCGGAAAACCGGTCGCGCGTGCCGTCTTTGCGGCGCAACTGGAACAGCATGATTTCGGACCCATCGTCGAGTTGCAGGCTGAACCAATCCCAACCGGTCTGATTTGGATCGAGCTGATGCGTGAAGAACTCGTGATCCATCCAACTGAGTCCTTCGACGGAAAATGGATGTCCTTCGAGGGTGATCGTGCCGCGGGTTTTGAGCCGCGTTAGCGAAATGTAATGCGATGCGTGGCCCGCGCCTTCCGCTTTCTGGCTGATTCCGTTTTCTCCGTGAATCACCGGCGGCTTTTCGGATTCGAGCGATAGATCGAACGAGAACTGGTCGGCGACGGCGCGCAGTTCCTGTGAACTGTTCTTCCATTGGGCTTGCCAGTTTCCGTTCCACACGCGAGCTTGTTCGAGATCGGCTCCGGCGAGCCCCGGTCCGGCGCGATTCAGACGCTGCGTATGAAAAAACCGGCGGCCGTCGATATCGCTGAGCGCGAGATGCGCCATCCAGATATCGCCGACGTCCCAGATCCCGGAGGGAGGCTTGGCGCGATCGACACCCTGGCGGAAAAATGTCAGCTCGAAACCAAAGCGGTGGCCATCGGAGGCGCGAAGATTGCCGGTGTAATACCACCATTCGGTTTGATATTCGGGATGGTTGAAATGATCGCGGGGAAATTCGTAATGATACCCCGGCAGCGCGAGGCGAAATGAGAGTGCGAATAGGAGGCTTCCACGAAGGTTCACAAGCACCTCGCCGCAGCTCCAGCAGGGCAACTTTCAGGATTCGCCGCGGCGACCACAGGTAGCCGCAGGCTACTCTTCATGGATCACCTCGATCGGCGAAAGGCGCGTAGCGATGCGCGCGGGATACAGGCCGGCGAGCACCGTCGCCACGTAGACCAGCGTCAGCGCGCCCACCAGGATCGCGACGGGCCAGTGAAATTGAATGGTCCATCCAAAGGATTGCTTGTTGATCACGAAAATCAACAGCACCGAAAGAAATACGCCGAGAATCAGCCCCGCGATGTTCGCCAGCAGGCCGACCAATCCGGCTTCAAACAGAATCATGCGCCGAAGTTGACCGCGCGCGCCGCCCAGGAATCGCAGCAGGCCGAATTCGCGGCGCCGATCGATCACCAGCGCGAGCAAGGCTCCGCTGACGCCCATGATGGCGACGAATACGGCCACGGCTTCGAGCGCGTAGGTGATGGCGAAGGTCCGATCGAAGACGCGCATCGCTTCCTCGCGCAGCGAGCGATTCGACAGGACCAGGATTTTGTGCTTGGCGAGAGCGGCTTCGACAGCGCGGCGGCCGTCACCCAGCGGCACGCCGGGTTTCAAGTACACGGCGACGTTCGACGGATCGGGATCGGGAAGATATTGGAGCAGCGTTCCGCGATCGAGAATGATGAAGCCGCGCTCATTCGAATAGTCGTAGTAAATATCGAGGATGCGGAACGTGGCCTGCTTCGCCGCAAGCGTCAGCGCCAGCGTGTCACCCACCCGGACGTGATGTTTATTGGCAAACGGTTCACTGACAATCGCCACGTCCTTTCCGATCATCCGCGGAAACACGTCGCGCGGGCTATGACCGGAGAAAAACGGACGGTCGCCGTAGCGGCCTGCGATCCGCGCATCGCCGCCGCCGAGCGTGGCCGGCATCCCCTGATAACTGATCTCGTAGGCTCGGAAGCGATCGACGGCGGCGACTTCGGGCAGCGTCTCCAGTGCGTCGGCGACGGATGCGGCTATGGTCGGATGACGATCGGCGCCATCGGGCGCGGCGGGCCGCAGATAGAGATCGGCCTGAAGGCGATCCTGCATCCATTCGAGCACCGTCTCCCGAAAACTGCCGACCATGATGCCGACTGCGGCGAGCATGGCGATCGCCGTCGCCAGCGCGGCAACCAGCACGGAAGTTCGCCGCAACGACCCGGCCAGGCTGCGCGTCGCGAGCAGGGCTTCCACGCCGAACATTTTCTTGAGAAGCCCGGCGGTCGTCGCCGATAGCGCGGCCACCAACGCCGGAATCGTGAGGGTCGCCGCCGCGATCAGCAGCACGGCGGAAAGGTATCCGAAGATCGGCCGCCCGTCTACCGGCGATTGGCGCGATGCAATCCAGGCGCACAAGCCAAGCGCTGATCCAAAGCCCAAGTCGCGGATGCGATGAACGCGCATCGCGTATTCGCGGCGGCCACGAGCCATCGCTTCGACCGGCGCGACGCGCGATGCTTCCCAAGCCGGAGAAAGCGCGGATACGACTGCAACGCCCAGCCCGGCCGCGATCGCGAGCAGCGCGATCGGCCAATCGAGCGAGATCGCGCCAGGCTGGCTGCTGACGTAGAGCGACTCGACCGTCGCCGCGACCATCTTCACGGCGCCCCCGGCCACCAGCCGTCCGAGCACAAGTCCAACGCTTGCGCCCGCCAATCCGAATGCCGCGGCTTCGCCGAGGAATGCAGCCAGAACGCCCGTGCGCGTTGCTCCTAAGGCTCGCAAAATGCCGATTTCGTAGCGGCGCCTCACCACCGAAACCGAGATCGTGTTGTAAATCAAAAACGCGCCGACCGCCAGCGAAATGTAGCTCAACACCCGCAGATTCCAGCGAAACGCGGCGAGCATCTTGCGATTTTCCTCAGTGCGCGAGCCTTCGCGCTCCAAGTTCACGCCATCGGGAAGCGAACCGCGCAGAATTGTCTCCCATTCTTCGGTGGACTTGCTGGCGGGAACATCAATCAAAATCCGGTCGAGCATTTTTCCGCGGCCGAGCACGCGGCTGGCTTCGGCGAGATCCATCGTCAGCACGTCTCCCGAGCCATGCGGCAGGACGCCGCGCACGATGTAATTCGAAACGGCGTCGTTGATTTGAATTTTGATCTTGTCGCCCCGCTTGTACCCGGCGGTGTCGCCTGTCCAGACCGAATCTTCGCGCTCGAAGGCGTCCGCGTCCCCGCTGAAGCTCGCGCCACTCGACGACTCCGCCAGCATATCGACGCCGAGCAGCGGAACGGTTCGGCCGGAATCGGGAACGAAAGCGTAATCCTCCATGCGGGGATGGACGCGGATCAAATAGGGAAGCGCGGCCAGGCGCGCGAGCACTTCGGCGGGCACGCCACCCGCGGAGGTGACCTCAAAATCCGCCCTGCCGGTCAGCGTTTCCATCGAAGAGTGAAACGACCCGGCGGCCGCGTCCCCGGCCAACTCGATCGCGAGCACCGCCGCGACCCCCAGAGCAACGGCGAGAACGGTGAGCGCGGTTCGCATCGGCTCACGCCGCAGAGGACGAAGGATCAGGCGGCGAAATAGCGTGAGGTACGGCAGCTAAATTCTCCTGGCCGGCTCGATCACCTCGATGACGCGGCCGTCGTGCAGCTTCACGATCCGGTCGCTGATCGCCGCCGCTTCCACGCTGTGCGTCGCCATCAGAACCGCGGTGCCTTTTTCAGACGCGATGCCGCGCAGAAGATCGATAATCCGGGCGCTGGTAGAGGAATCGAGATTGCCGGTCGGCTCGTCGGCCAACAGAATCCTCGGCGAATGGATCAAGGCGCGCGCGATCGCCACGCGCTGCATCTGTCCGCCGGAAAGCTGGTGCGGCATGCGCGTGTCGTATGCTTCCATTTCGACCCAACCGAGACGCTCTCTCGCGATCGCGCGCGCGCCGCTCGATCCGGCCAACATCAAGGGGAGCTCGACGTTTTCGATGACGCTCAGCGTCGGCAGCAATTGAAAGGATTGAAAGACGAATCCGACTTTGTCGCGCCGCAGCCGCGTCAATTGAGCGTCGTTCAACCCGGAGGTAACCACGCCGTCGACGAAAACCCGGCCGGAGGTGGGAAAATCCATCGCTCCGGCGAGATTCAGCAGCGTGGATTTCCCGCATCCGCTGCGCCCCACCAGCGCGACGAACTCGCCGCGCTCGACTTCGAGCGAAACGTCCTCGAGAGCGCACACCGGCGCGCCATCGGGAACGTACTCTTTGCCGACCCGCTCGAACTTCAGAATGCTCACGATTTCATTTTCGCAAACCGCGTTCACATCCCGAGCAAATTGGTTTCGAGCTTCGAATATCCGTTCTCTTCCGCCCAAACATCGATCGCGACCGTGGCCAGCTCGTCCACTTCCGGAATCGCGAAACCCTGTTTGGTGAGATCCACCGATTTCAAATATGTGCGGCACGTATCGCAGGCTTCGACCAGCACATGATCGATCCCCGCCGCCAGAAAGACCGGCAGCTTGTCCTTCTGTTCTTCGCCGCACCCCGGACAGAGGATTCGTCGGTACGGCCATTCGAGCGAGCATAGCGAGCACAGCAGACTGCGCCGCGCGCCATCGCCTTCGCCGCGCCGCACGGCTGCGACCGGTTTTGCGCCGCAGAATGGACAAGTAGCCGTGTGGGAGGCGGCACCGCTCAAATCGGCGAGCGATGCCAGACGCTCGGCGTACGGTTGCATCAACACGCGCGCGAAGAATTGCGCTGGACCATTGGTTTCTTCCGTTCGGTTCCAGAACCGGGCGAGCAATTCCTCCCGCGCTTCGAGGGTTTCGAGATGATCTTGCGCGAAATGGTTCAGCGGATCCGGGCCCGCGCGCTTCACCAGTTCGAGCAAACCTGGAAAATGTTTGGCGAGACGCCGCACATCGTTGCCTAAACCGGGATCGAGCTCCGCAAAAACCGTTTTCTGAAACGCAACCAGCTCGCTGTAAAACTCGAGCAGCTTCGCGCTTTCAGGATATTTCGCCGCCAGTCCGCGTGCCCGCGCGATTCTCTTATCGAATCGATCACTTCTCGAATCAGTCATTCGAGCGATGCTCGACCTGGTCGTACCACAGCCGGTGATGCGTTCTTGCCCATTCGCGCGAGACGTAGCCGCTCACCATCGCGTGAACGCTTCCGGGAACCATGAACGCGCCCATGTATACGTGAATGATGAATGCGCCGATGGTGATCAGCGCGGCGCATTCATGCAGCACGATGAATACGGGCCGGACGAAGCGCAGGCTGAACGGCACGTATTCCGGAAACCATAGAAACACTCCGGTGACGGCCAGAAGCAGTGCACCGTAGAACATCGCCCAGTAGAACGCTTTTTGTCCCGCGTTGAAGCGGCCTTGCGCCGGCACCAGTTGATCTTGATTGGTCGCGTAGTACTTCGCCTTATCCATCCAGTCCCGGTCGGCCTTGCTGAAGTCGACGTCGCGCCGCCAGATGGCGTGCATCCACATTGCGGCGGCGGCGAATCCGATGCCGATGATGGGATGCCAGAATCGGGACGCCGGCCCTCCGCCGAGCGCGACTGCGAGCCAGAACAGATACGGGGAATAAAACGCAAGGCCAGTGGCCAGGCAGTAGAGGTAAGTGAAGCCGGTTACCCAGTGGCACAGACGCTCGTGAAAGGTGTAGCGTTCGATCACTTCCGTCATTTGGTCTTCTCCAACTCCTTGGGACCGAACCGCAGATAGTGCAGCGCGACCCCGAGGATGCCGCCCACCATCGCCACATTGCCAATCCACTTGAGCGGTCCCTTCCAGATCCGCACCAGGAGAGGAACGCGCGGATCCTTCGGCAAGCCGCCGTAGCGCTCCGGATGATCGATATCGTGAAGCACGTACATCACGTGCGTTCCGCCTACGCCCGGCGGATCGTACACGCCGGCATTGGTATGTGGCGTGTGCTCGCGCAGCTGCGCCACGCGGGTTTGCGCGAGGTCCTTCATGTCCGCTTTACTTCCGAAATGCAGGCAGCCGGTGGGACACGCCTTGATGCAGGCCGGTTCGAGCCCCGCGTTCACGCGATCCGAACACAACGTGCACTTGTGAACCTTCTTGGTTTCCGGGTTGAACTTCGGAATGTTGAACGGACATCCGGCGACGCAATATTGGCAGCCGATGCAATTCTCCTGCTGAAAATCGACGATGCCGTTGGCGTACTGCACGATCGCGCCGTCGGCGGGACACGCCCGCAGGCAGCCTGGATCGGCGCAATGCAGGCAGCCGTCCTTACGCATGAGCCATTGGAGCGTTCCGTCGCCGCCGACGTGCTCGTTGAACCGGATCAGGTTGTAGTAATTCCATTCGAGATCCGGCATGGTCTGATAGGTGTTGTCGAAAACCGTCTCGCGGAACGGATACCCGTTCCATTCGAGACACGCGACCTCGCACGCCTTGCAACCGATGCAGGTGGTGACATCGATGAGTTTCGCCAGCTCATAATCGCGCGACGTGTCGCGTCCGGCGACGGGGCCGGCGTGCCCGGAGATGGCTTTAATCGCGAGTGGTCCGTTGCTCATGCTTTCTCCAATTTCACGAGAAAGCCCTTGAATTCGGGCGTGTACGCGTTCGGGTCGGTCACCACCGGCGAGAGCGAATTGGTCAGCGACCGCGAGGTGCGGCCCGCATCCTCCTGTATGCCGCGATAGCCGAAGTGAATCGGGATGCCGATCTGATAAGTTTTCTTGCCGTCAATGGTCATCGGCCGCAAGCGATGCGTGACCATCGCTTTGGCCACGTAACTCGACCGCGCGCTCGACACCTTCACGCGATCGCCGCCCTGGATGCCGAGCTCGGCCGCCAGATCCATGGGAATTTCGACGAAAGGCTCGGGAACAAGCTGGACGTTCATCTGATTGTTCTTGGTCCAAAAATGATAATGCTCGGTGAGCCGGTAGGTGGTGCAGACGATATTAAATCCCTCCTGCGGCGTGCCGTATTTATCCGCCGGCGTCGAATATTTTTTAATCACGGGATTGTTCGAGCGCGACGGATGGAGGGGGTTCGCGATCGGACTTTCGATGGGCTCATAAAATTCAGCGAACGGCCCGTCGGCGAACGCCGTGAGCGGCGCAAAGATCCGGCCCACGCCCTCAGGGTTCATGATGAACGGTCCCATGTGATCCTTCGGCGCGGAATCGGCCTTGAAATCGGCGACGTCATTGCCGGCCCATCGTTTGGAGGCTTCGCTCCACCAGACCTGCCGCCGGTCGGGATCCCACGGCTTGCCCGCGACATCGCACGAGGCGCGATTGTAGAGCACCCGGCGGTTCATGGGCCACGCCCATCCCCAGTTCGGATGAATCCCGAGCCCGGAAGGATCGTCGGGATTGCGGCGCTGCATCAAGGCCCCCGCTTCGGTCCACGATCCGCACCACAGCCAATTCCCGCACAAAGTAGATCCGTCATCGCGAAGCCAGGAAAATCCAGCCAACTGCTGGCCCGCTTTGGCGACGGTGTTGGTGGCCTTGTCTTCCACGTCCGCGATCGCGCGGCCGTTCAACTCGCGGGCGACTTCAGAGAGCGACGGATTTTCGGGAATCGTGTAATTCCACGCGAGGTTCAGAATCGGATCGGGGAACTGTCCGCCCTCTTTGCGATACAGCTCCCGGACTTTCAGGAAAATGCGCGCCAGGATCTCCTGATCGAGCTTCGCGTCGCCGGGAGGCGGAACCGCCGCCCATTTCCATTGAAGCCATCGCGCGGAATTGACGAAAGTTCCGTCCTTTTCCGCAAAACCGGCGCCGGGCAGGCGATATACCGTGGCCGGAATGTTCTTCATTTCTTCCGCCGTGATGCCCGGAGCTTTCCAGAATTCGCTGGTTTCGTCCGGATAAATGTCACAAACTACCAGAAAATCAGCCTTCTTTAAAGCATCGATATTCTTCTGCGAATTCGGACCGATCGCGACCGCATTCATGCCAAATGCGATCAGTCCCTTGACGTGGCCCTTGTACATGTCATCGAAAATATGCGTCCAGGAATATTCGCGATCCACTTTCGGCAGATAATCGAACGCCCAGCCATTCTCCTTTTTCGCCGCGTCGCCGTACATCGCTTTCATGAGCGATACCGCGAATTTGGGCGTGTTCGACCAGTAATTGAACGAATCCCATGCGCCGGGTTTCGACGGCTTCGGCGTGATGCGCGCCATCCAGCTCTCGAAATCCTTGTCATTCGGATTCGGCACTTTCAGATAACCCGGGAGATTGTCGAAAATTCCCGCGACATCGGTGGCGCCCTGAATGTTGGAATGCCCGCGCAGTGCGTTGACCCCGCCGCCCGCGCGGCCCACGTTGCCGAGCAGCAACTGCAGCATCGCCGCCGTGCGGATGATCTGTGTGCCGAAGGTGTGCTGCGTCCAGCCGACCGCGTAAATGATGGTCGCCACCTTCTTGGCGTCCCCGTCCTTGCGCACCGACGTAAACAGGTCGGCGGCCTGGAGGAACTGGTCTTTGGGGACGCCGGTGATGCGCTCCACCATCTCCGGCGTGTAGCGCGAATAATGTTGTTTGAGGAGCTGGTACACCGAGCGCGGATGCTCGAGCGTGATATCGAAGGCGACGTCCGGCGGCAGCGAAGCTGGTGCGCCCGCCGCGGGAGCGCCGCCGCTATGCGCTTCATAATTCCACGTCGAACGGTCGTACGTTTTGCTCGCTTCATCGAATCCGGAATATAAACCGTCGTCGGGAAGCTTGAATCCTTCGCGAATCAGAAACGCGGCATTCGTGAAATTCGCTACATATTCCTTCGCAATGCGATTATTTTCGATCGCGTAACGAATCAATCCGCCCAAAAATGCAATATCCGATCCGGCCCGAATTGGTACGAATAAATCCGCGGTGGCTGCGGTGCGCGTGAAGCGCGGATCGACGACGATCATTTTCGCATTGCGCTGGCGCTTGGCTTCGATGGCCCATTTAAATCCGCACGGATGATTTTCCGCCGGATTTCCGCCCATGATCAACATCATGTCGGTATTCTTGATGTCGACCCAGCCATTGGTCATCGCACCGCGTCCGAACGTGGGCCCCAAACTGGAGACCGTGGGACCGTGTCAAACCCTGGCCTGATTTTCTATATACGTGAGTCCCAGACCACGCATGGTCTTGACGACCAGGTAGTTGAACTCATTGGTGTCCGTACATCCGCCGTTCCAGGCGATCGACTCGCAGCGGTTCACGCGCCGGCCTTGCGCATCCGTGGAGACGAACGTTTCATCGCGCGTCTTCTTGATGTGCCGCGCCACTTCGTCGATCGCCTGGTCCCACGCGATATCCTCCCAATGGTCCGAACCGGGACGCCGCACCTGCGGTTTCAACAGGCGGCGGTCGTTGAGAATGTCTTGAAACAGCGACGATCCTTTCGGGCATAGCGTGCCGCGATTGATGGGATGGTCAGGGTCGCCCTCGACGTGCACCACTTGCGGCGTCACGTTCTTGGCTTTATCTCCGATGGTGTGAATAATGACGCCGCAACTCACCGAACAATACGGACAGGTCGAGCGCGTCTCCGTGGTTCGGGCAATTTTCAATTCGCGCGATTGCGCGTAGGCGGAACGAACATCAAACCCCAGCGCCGTTACGGCCACCGCGCCGCTCGCCGTTCGAATAAATGTCCTGCGTGTTACATTCATGTGAATCTCCAGGGACCGGAATTCAACAGCCAGAGTTCAAGCGAATGCTAATATCTCAAATCCTATCACTCCGCCGGATGACGTCAAGCAAAAATATGGCGCGATTTTGTTTTATCGCCGGACCTGTGTTGTGATCGAGAGTGGGGCGCACGATTTCATCCAGGCCAAAGCCGGCAGCGGAAGTTCCCCACTCCCTGGCGCAGCGTCATGGTAGAGTGCGGATCGATCTCTGGATTTATGGGTTGCTGACTGCCGCGATCTTCGCCGCCTACGGGCAAACCGGCAGATTCGAATTCATCAACCTGGACGATCTGTATTCGGTTCGAAATCCCCATGTCGTTCACGGATTCACGCGCGACGGCCTGATCTGGGCGTTTGAATCGATCGCGGGCGCCAACTGGTTCCCGCTGACCTGGATATCACACATGCTGGATCGCCAGCTTTTCGGCGATCAGAGCGGTTATCATCATCTGAGCAACGTCGGGTTGCACGCGATCAGCAGCGTGCTTCTCCTCTATGTGCTCGAGCGAATGACCGGCGCTCGCTGGCCGAGCGCGTTCGTCGCATTTGTATTCGCGTTGCATCCGCTGCACGTCGAATCGGTGGCCTGGGTGGCCGAACGGAAAGACGTGCTGAGCGCACTGTTCTGGATCCTGACGCTGTGGGCTTATCTGCGCTACACCCAGCGCCCTGGCGCGTTGCGCTATCTGGTCACGATTCTGATGTTTTCGCTGGGGTTGATGTCGAAGGCGATGCTGGTCACGTTGCCGTTCGCGCTGGTGTTGCTCGATGTCTGGCCGCTCGGAAGATTCAAGGCCGGAATACGGGACGTGATCTTGGAAAAAGTGCCTCTAATCGGGCTCTCGGCCGGGGCGTCCGCCGTCACTTTTTACGCCCAGCGCCGCGCCGGCGCCCTCTCGTCGCTCGAACAGATTCCGCTCGGCGGGCGCGTCGAAAACGCCCTGATTTCCCCGGTCGCGTATCTGATTCAATTCATCTGGCCCTCGAACCTGGCGGTATTTTACCCCTACATGAGGTATTCCGGGCCGATAGTCGCGATCGCGGGCGCTGTGCTGGCCGCGATTACGATTCTCGCCGTTCGAGCGCGACGCCATCCTTATCTCGCGGCCGGCTGGTTTTGGTATCTGGGTACGCTGGTTCCCGTGATCGGATTGGTGCAAGTCGGCGCACAGTCGCGCGCCGACCGCTATACGTATATTCCTCTGATCGGGATTTCGATGATGGTCGCGTTCGGCGCTGCGGAATTCATAAAACGTCAAAAAGTCAGTAAAACTTTGGCCGGAATTTTCGCCGGACTCGTCTGCGCCGCGTGGTTTGTCATCACCTGGAATCAGGCCGCATACTGGCACGACAGCGTCACGCTTTTCGAACATGCGATTGAGGTGACCCCCGCGAATGATCTCGCCTACAGCAGCCTCGGCGAAGCGCTGCGGAAACAGGGCCGGATAGACGAAGGTATCGCGGATCTTGAGCACGCGATCGCGATCCGTCCGACGGCCGGCGGCGCGCAGAACAATCTCGGCGAAGCGCTGCTGACCGAAGGCCGAATCGAAGAGGCGCTGCCGCATCTGGCCGAGGCGGTTCGCCTGCAACCGCAAGCGGCCGAATCGCGCGTGAATCTGGCAACCGCGCTGAACCTGACCGGTCGAAGGACCGAAGCGGAGGCGCAATACCGGCTGGCGCTCGATTACGATCCGGACAGCGCCGAAGCGCACGGCGGTTTGGGCGTCGTGCTCAACGAAAATGGGCGCGAGCAGGAGGCGCTGAACGAGATGGAGCAGTCGGTGCGGCTCAAGCCGGACGATGCGGCGGGGCATTATAACCTGGGACGCGTGTTGAGCCAGCTCGGCCGCAATCCGGAGGCCATCACGCAATATTCCGAAGCAACCCGCTTACAGCCTTCGAGCGTCGACGCGCATGTCAGCCTTGGCGCGGCGCTGGCCGCTGAGCACAAACCCGGGGAAGCGCTCGTGGAATTCCGGACGGCCGAACGGTTGAATCCGAATTCCGTGGGCGCACACTTCAGCGCGGCCATGGCGCTCGCGGATCTCGGCCGTTACGAGGAAGCGACCCGAGAGTTCCAAGAAACCTTGCGCCTCAAACCGGACTTTGCGGCCGCGAAACAGAGTATCGAATATTACTCGAATCTCCAGTCCAAATCGCACGGGCCACGATAGCACGATCCATCAGCGCGCGGCTTCGGTGACTCGCTTGTGCGACGTGGCTTCGCCCGGCGCCTTCGGCAGACTGATCAGATTCGCCAGCAGTTGATACGCACCGTCGGTTCCGGCGGGCAATTGGCGCCACAGACCGAGGCCCAGATAGATCCAATGGCCCCGTCCGAGGTTCGCTTCGACATACGATCCGAGCTTGACTCCCGGATTGTCTTTGAACGAATCGACCATCGACACCAGGTCGACGTACTTCGGGTCCTTCTCGCCGAGGAAATACAGTCCGCGCTCCTGCACCCATCCGGCCCAAGCGGATGGCCCGATTTTGTTCGGAAAATTGAACAGCGGATTGGCCGGCGCCAGCACTTTCACCGGCACCGTCTCATCGGCGACGCGATTACCGCTGACTTTCGCCGGATACGGGCCGTATTCAGCCTGATTGAACTCCATTTTGTTGTATTGCACGACGACCGTTCCGCCGCGCTCGACGTAATCGAGCAGGCGATGATTGTATGCGCGCAGATCGGCGCGGCGTTCGTAGGCGCGTACGCCGGTCATGATGACGTCGTATTTCGACAAATCGCCCCAAGCCAGCTCATCCTGATCGATGAACGACACTTTCGCGCCCAACTGCTCGATGGCCGGCGGCACCTGGTCGCCCACACCAATGATGTAGCCTACGCTGATCGACGGCGCCACCTTCACGTCGATCACCTTGAGCGAAGTTTCGGCGGGCTTGATCACCTGGCGGCGCTCGACGTGCGGATATTCGATCTCCTGATATCCGTCGGCGAATTTTTCACCAGGGATCGCAGGAGATGTGGCCACGGCGCGCAGCGTGTACTCGCCCGGCTTCACCTGCGCCGGAGCCGTGATCATAAAACGCGCCGACAAGGATTCGTCTTCGTGCACGAAACTAAGGGGAACCGCGGGAGGCGACGCCCTCCAGCCCGCCGGCATGTCCAGCGCGACGCTTACCTGCGCCGCGCCTTTGGTTCCGCTGGTCACCGAAACATGAATTTCGCGCTGCACCGGTTTCGCGGACGCGGGAATCACGGCGAGCGGCGGCGTGATCCGAACCGAAAACGCCGGCACGACGCTCAGCTCCATGCGCTTGTCGCCGAAGTAAACGTCCTTGATGTAGCGGAATTCGACGGGCACATCCTTGATGACCTCCACGGTTCCCGCCTTCACGTGGAACACCGCGCGGAACGGCGTGGGGGCAAACGGAACGCCGAACTCTACGCCGGGCTCGAAAATATTGATCGCCGGATTCTCGGGATGTTTCCAGTAGTTATCGCTGAAATACGGCGTGGTCAGCTTCGCATTCCCGGGAACATGAACCTCCGCCG
>DATHCE010000131.1:0-11085 GCA_035319685.1 Bryobacteraceae bacterium
AGATGCGACCTGAGCGCCGGCTCCAGCGCCGAAATGGGGAGCGGCTGAACGCCAGCTCCCCTTCACCTTGGCTGGCCTCGGGTCCAAAAAGTGTAAAGGATGTCGCCGGTCTAAAGTGTAAAGGATGTCCCCGGCCGCTCATCGCCGGGATTTCACACGGACTCTGAAGGCGGGATTCAACGCGAGAGAAATCCGCCGTGATAAAGTTTTGAGGAAAGGAAAAATGCCGCATATGCATGTTCTGAAAATCTCTTCGTTCAGGTTCGCCTCGGTGGTCTGCTTCGGTGCTCTGGCGGCAATCGCCTCCGCGCAGGCTCCGGCTGCGGCGCCGTTTTCGACACACCAGTTGAAGCCCAATGTTTATTGGATCGAGGGCGGCGGCGGAAACAGCGGCGTCATCGTCGGCGAGAAAGGCGTGATCGTCATCGACGCCAAGACCACGCTCGACGGCGGGAAGGAACTGCTCGGCGATATCGCCAAGATCACGCCGAAGCCGGTCACCACGGTGATTCTCACCCACAGCGACCTCGACCACACCAACGGACTGGCCGCGTTTCCCGACGGGATCACGATCATCGCCCACGCGAATTGTAAAAAGGAAATGGAAACCGCGCTCGCGGCCGGTGGACGCGGCGCGCCGCCCGCCGGTCACATGCCCACGCAGGTGGTCAGCAAGAACAAGGAGAATCTGAAAATCGACGGCGTGAAACTGGAAGTGTTCCACTGGGCGCCCGCGCACACCACCGGCGACCTGGTGGTGTATCTGCCCACGGAAAAAATCGTCTTCACCGGCGACATCATCGCCACGCAGATGCCCGACCCTCTGATTCATCTCGAGAAGCAGGGCTCGTCGGAAGGCTGGATCACGACCGTCAAAGGGATCGTCGCCATCGATGCCGATCAGTTCGTTCCCGGACACGGGAATGTTCAGAGCAAGGCCGATATTCAGGCGCGCCTGAGCAGCGCCGAACAGAAGCGGGCGAAAATCAAAGAGCTGGTAGCGCAGGGCAAGTCTTTGGAAGAGATCCAGTCCGCGGTGGGCGACGCACCGCCTGCGGGCGGCGCCCGTCCCCGCTTCGCCAGCTTCACCGAGGTGGTGTACAAGGAACTGACCAACAAGAGCTGATCTCGTGCGGGGAATCACAGACGATTGCGGCGAGCTTCATTCTGCGTGGCGCTGGAGTCGTAAGGAAGACCGCCAAAACCAGTGAACATTCAAGCCGCTCTTATCAACGTTTCCCTGCTGTGGCTGCTGACGGCGCCGCATGAATTCGCGCATGCCTGGATCGCGACGCTGCTCGGCGACGATACCCCGCGGCGCGAAGGCCGCGTCACGCTGAATCCGCTGGCGCACGTCGATTGGCTGGGCACCACGATTCTTCCCGCGATCACGTCGCTGATGGGCGCCGGATTCATCGGATGGGGCAAGCCGGTGAACAGCAATCCTTCGAAATTGCGCGGAGGATTGAAAGGACTCGCCGCGGTCGCGCTCGCCGGTCCGGTAAGCAACGTCGTGTTCGCGGTCGTTTTGGCCGTGGTTGCCATGGCGTGCCTGAAATTTTCACCGTCGGCCGCGGATTATTTCGCGCAAGGCGTCCGGCTCAGCCTGTATCTGGCGATTTTCAACTTCCTGCCGGTGCCGCCGCTCGACGGATCGAAACTACTGCTCGCCGCGAAAGTTCCGCTGTTCATTTATGCGGAATTGGCAAGGTTCGGATTTCTATTGCTGCTGGTCGCGCTGACGGCGACGCATCTGGGCGTGTGGATGGCCGCGGCGAGCGATGAAACCGCCGCGCGCATTTTCGATTTTCTGCATTAACGCCAGAAGCCGGTTAAGCGCGGGGCCTCGATACGGCCCTGTCGCAATCCGGCTTGCGCGGACGGCTGGCGGCGGCTCGCATCCATCAGATTTATTCCAAACGCGGCGGCCGATTCGTCATCGGGAAGGACTACTTCCACGCGGCTTCCGCCATCGCGCAGCTTTTGCATTTCGCCGTCGAAGCGGCTGCGGAAGGGCCCCGGCATCATCCGACCGGTGACGCTTACCACGATCACGACCTCGAAACCCTTTGCCAGATCCGAATTCGTCCCCGAGCGCATCCCCCCGTCCATGTAGCGGCGGCCGCGGAACGAAATCGGCGGGAAAATTCCGGGAACCGCGCAGCTCGACGCCACGGCGCGAGCCAAACCAATTCCTGCGTCTTTGTTCCAGACCATGAACGAGCCGTCGGCGGTATCGACCGCCGTGCAGGCGTAGGATTTCGCGGGCCACGCGCCGTCGAATTCGCCGCCGAGCGCCGGCGCGAATCGCGCCATGAATTCTTCCTCGCTGATCGCAGGCGTTTGGAGCGCCCAGGCTCCGAGTTCGGCCCGCACTTCCTCAGCGGGCCGCGCGCCGGATGCGGCCTCCATCAATTTGGCGAGGAGCATCGTCAAGTCCGGCGCGGGAGCGTTCGACTGCGGCGGGCGTATCGCACCGGCGAGATCGGGTGCGGCAATTTCCGCGGGCGACCGTCCCAGCGCGAGTTGCGCGCCGACGAACGATCCGGCCGACGTGCCCACGACGAAATCCGCGCTCGAAACATCCACGCCACCTTCCGCAAGGCCGGCGATCAAACCCGCTTCCCATGCAACTCCGACCGGGCCACCGCCGCCGAGCACCAGAGCTTTTGCCATGCATTTACTTTACAAAATGCACCGGACGCACTTTGCTACACTCCGAAACTGTGACCCCTTTGCGCATCGGCATTATCGGCGCGGGCGGAGCGGCCCGCGGCATTCATATTCCCGGACTCAAACTTTGTCCTTTTGTAGATATCGCGGCGATTTGCGACACCAACGGAAGCGTGGAAGCGACCACCGCGGATTATCGCGAAGTGCTCAAACGCGACGACATCGACGCGGTGATCAACGCGACTCCCAATTACCTGCATCATGAGATTACGCTCGCCGCGGTGGAGCATGGCAAGCACATTTTGTGCGAAAAACCGTTGTCGCTCGACACGCCCCGCGCGCAGGAAATGCTGGACGCGGCGGAACGGGCGGGCGTGGTCCACATGACCGCGTTCACCTATCGCTACACGCCGGCGCTTCAATACATGCAGCATCTGGTGCAGCGCGGCGAACTGGGCACGATTCGCAGCGTGCGCGCGGCGTACCTGATGGCGCTGTCGGGCCACCTGCTCGGATGGCGATCGACCAAGGCGCAGGCGGGATCGGGCGTGCTCGCCGATATCGGCTCGCATCTGATCCACATGGTGGAGTTCGTCGCTGGGCCCATTGCAGCGCTTTCCGCGGCCGATCGCCGGTTCCGCGAAGATCCGTCGTCGGATGTCGAGGATTGGATTTCGTTCCTGGCCGATTTTTCTGAAGGCGGGGTGGGCACGTTCGAAATTTCGCGCATCTGCCCGGGCCGCGGCGCGGGCATCACCGAAGACATTTTCATCGAAGTGTACGGTTCCCATGGGAGCGCGGTGTTTTCGCTTCAGGATCCGTGGGGATTGCAGACCTCGCTGGGCGGGGCCGCGAAGGATCCGGCGCGTCCGCTCGATCACGTCGACGTGCCCAAGCAATTCCTGAAGCTGGAAGGCTCGCCGCGCGACATTCACGCGCACGATCCGCGCTGGGGGTATCGATTCGATCAGGCGTTTCAATTCGTCGAGAGCGTGCGCGCAAAACAATCGAAGGCTCCGACGTTCGCCGATGGAGTGCGCTGCCAGAAGGTGCTCGATGCCGCGCTGGCTTCCGCCGCGACGCGACAGTGGGTGAGCGTATGAAGTGTCGAATCGGGGTAGCGGGAGCCGGCTACATCGCCGGCGTTCACCTGAAAAATCTGCGTCGAGACGAGCGCGTGGAAATTTCCGCGATCTACGACGTCGATCCGTCGCGGCGCGGCGAAACGCCGGCTGCGAGTTACGAAGAGCTACTCGACCGATCCGATGCGGTCTACATTACCGCGCCGAATACGAAGCACGTCGAGTATGCGCTGAAGGCGATCGCGGCGGGCAAGCACGTTTTCTGCGAAAAGCCGATGGCGACGTCGCTGGCCGGCGCGAAACAAGTGCTCGATGCCGCCGGCGCCGCGAAGACGCTGTTTCAGATGGGCCACAACCGGCGATTTACGCCGGTTTATAAACGCGTGAAGGAATTGCTGAAGGATTCCCCCGCGCATTGCGCGCACATCAAAATGAATCGCGGAGAATTGCTCAAGCCGGCCTGGACCGGCGACGATTCGGTGACCGGCGGATTTTTGTACGAGACGCCGATCCACATGTTCGACATGATGCGCTTTCAGTTCGGCGAAATCGTGTCGCTCGATGCGCGGATGAGCCAGGCGAACGATTTTTCGATGCTGGTAGAATTTGCGTCCGGGATGTGGGCGACTTTCGTCACCTCTGCCGATGCGAGCTGGTTTTTCCCATACGAGCGCGTCGAGATTTTTGGAAAATATTCGACCGTCGAGACGGCGGAGATCGAATCGATCCGCTATCGCATCGGCCTCGAATCGGAAACGATGACCGAAGATTTTCGCGACGTGCCGGTGGAAATTCGCTTCGGATTCGAGCAAGAAGACCGGCTGTTCGTCGATGCGGTGGTGAACGGCGGAGCGCCGCCGGTGACGGCGTTGGACGGGTATCGATCGGTAGAGCTGGTCTGCGCGTGCTATCAGAGCGCGGCGCAGAAGCGGGCGATCCGGTTCGACGTTTAAACCAGGCTTGAATTCAGACCAGGCCTGAATTCAGACCAGGCCTAAATCCGGCGACGGCGCTTCACACAGCAGGTCGACGAACGCCTGCGCCACCGGATGGAATCGCTTCTTCTTACGGTGAATGATGCCGAGCGGGCGGAATAATTCCTGCGCGTCAATCGGGATAGCGACCAGGCGGCCTTGCGCCATCTCGTCGAGCATGATGCGCGCCGGCACAATGCTGACGCCGACCTGATGCGCCACCGCCTCTTTGATCATTTGAAGATTGTCGAAGTGCATGGTCTGATTCACCTGCACGCCGTGATCGCGCAGGAAGCGGTCGACTTCGCGCGCGATGGGCAGGTCCTCATCGAAGCCGATGAAATCGGCGCCGTTCAGATCGGCGATGCCGATGGCGTCGCGCTCGGCCAAGGGATGATACGGCGAGGCGGCCAGCACCATCTGCTCCTTGCGCCACGGGATTACTTTGATCTGGCGCGTCGGCTCGGGATAACTCACCAGGCCGAGGTCGGCTTCGTCGGCGAGCACGGCCAGGTAGACTTTTTCGGGCCGCAGATACTCGACTTCAAGCTGCGCTTCGGGTAACCGGCGCGCGAACTCTTTTTCGAGCTCGACCATTTCGCTCAAGCCCACCGAATAGATGGACGCGACGCGAACCGTGCCCTCGACCTGCTGTTTGACGCGGTCGAGCGCGATGTCGAGTTCCTCTTTGCGGCGCAAAACATCGCGGCAGAAATCGGCGTACAGACGGCCGGCTTCGGTGATGTTCAAAGGGCGAGTGGATCGATCGAGCAGGGCGGTTCCAAACGATTTTTCCAGTTGCTGAACGTGCTGGGTAGCCGCTGATTGACTGATATCATTCAAGTTAGCAGCTCGGATGAGGCTGCGGGTCTGGGTGATGTCGCGAAAGAGTTTCAGGTTGTCGAAAGCCACTGGAGACTATCGTACATTCAGTTATGCTAATTTTGCAAGAAAATAAATTCTATTGACCTAATAGTAGATCTCAGGTAAAGTGGGCCATGGCTTGGCCTGCGCAAGGCTTGTATCACCCGCGCAACGAGCACGACGCGTGCGGGATGGGATTCATCGTGAACCTGGCCGGGGAGCGGTCGCACGATATCGTGCTCAAGGGCATTGAGATCCTGATCAACCTGACGCATCGCGGGGCGTGCGGGTGCGATCCGGAGACGGGCGACGGCGCGGGGATTCTGATCCAGGTGCCGCACGAATTTTTCGCGCGCGAGTGCGCCTTCGCGTTGCCGGATGCGGGCACCTACGGCGTCGGGATGATGTTCCTTCCGGTCGAGCCGCAGCAGCGTCTGCTGTGCGAAGGAATCGTGGAGAGGATTGCCCGGGACGAAGGGCTGAAAGTGCTCGGCTGGCGCGACACCCCGTTGAACGTGGACGCGATCGGAAGAACAGCGCGAGCGACGCAGCCCTATATCGAGCAGGTGTTTGTTGGGGCGCCGGAAGGGATGACGCAGGATCAGCTCGAGCGGAAATTGTACGTGACGCGGCGGCGGGCCGAGCAGGAAGTCGCAGCGAGCGGGATTCATCAACGCGAATTTTTTTACATTTCCTCGCTGTCGTCACGGACCATGGTCTACAAAGGGCTGCTGCTCGCGCCGCAGATCGCGGAATTTTACAAAGAGCTGTCCGATCCGGACACGCGCAGCGCGCTGTGCCTGGTGCATCAGCGATTTTCGACCAACACGTTTCCGAGTTGGCAGCTCGCGCATCCGTACCGGTTCCTGTGCCACAACGGCGAGATCAACACGGTTCGCGGAAACGTGAACTGGATGAACGCGCGCGAATCGGTGCTCGCGTCGGATCAGTTCGGCAGCGAGATCCGGCATATTTTTCCGGTGATCCAGCCGGGCGGAAGCGACACGGCGTCGCTCGACAATGCGGTCGAGATGCTGACGCTCGCCGGGCGCAGTTTGCCGCACGTGATCGCGATGCTGATTCCGGAGGCCTGGGATCAGGATTCGACGATGGCCGCCGATTCCGCATTGAACCAAGAGAAGCGCGCGTTTTACGAATATCACGCGTCGTTGATGGAGCCATGGGACGGGCCGGCGGCGGTCGCATTCACCGACGGCAAATGGATCGGCGCTACGCTCGATCGAAACGGGCTGCGGCCGGCGCGATATCTGGTCACCAATGACGATCATCTGATCCTCGCGTCGGAAACGGGCGTGCTGCCGGTCGCCCCGGATCAGGTTCGCTATAAGGGCCGTCTTCAGCCGGGGAAAATGCTGCTGGTGGATCTGGAGCAGAAGCGCATCGTGCCGGATGAAGAGATCAAGCATGCGCTTTCCTCGCGGCGGCCGTATGCAGAATGGCTCAAGGAGAATCAGATTACGCTCGACGCGCTGCCCGATCCGCCGCGCGTGTACGGGTTCGATCCGAAGACGATCGTCAGCCGGCAGCGGGCGTTCGGATACACGGAAGAAGATCTGCGGATGCTGCTTTCGCCGATGGCCGCGGCGGGCGAGGAGCCGGTGGGTTCGATGGGAACCGACACGCCGCTTGCGTGTTTGTCGGATCGCCCGCAGTTGCTGTTTCATTACTTCAAGCAGCTTTTCGCGCAGGTGACCAATCCCGCGATCGACCCGATTCGCGAAGAACTGGTGATGTCGCTCACCAGCTACATCGGCACCGAGCGCAACATTTTGGAAGAGACGCCGAAGCATTGCCACACGCTGAAGCTGCCGCATCCGATTCTGACGAATCTGGATCTCGAAAAACTGCGGCGCGTGAGCTGGGGCGATTTTCTGGCGACGACGTTGCCGGCGCTGTTTCGCGCCGAGGAAGGCGAGAAGGACCTGGCGCGAGCGCTCGACGGGCTGTGCCGGAGAGCGTCGCTCGCGATTCGCGACGGCTATCGTTTGCTGATTCTGTCGGATCGCGGAATCGATGAAGAGTATGCGCCGATTCCGAGCCTGCTGGCGCTGACCGCGGTCCACAATCATCTGGTGCGGGAGCGGACGCGCACGCAGGTGGCGCTGATCGTCGAATCGGGCGAGCCGCGCGAGGTGATGCACTTCGCGCTGCTGATCGGCTACGGTGCGAGCGCGATCAATCCCTACCTGGCGATCGAGACGCTCGAAGAACTCGCGCAGCAGGGGCGATTGGGCGAAGTGAAATTCGACGCGGCGCTCAAGCAATACAAGAAAGCGATCAACAAAGGGCTGCTGAAAGTTTTTTCGAAGATGGGCATTTCGACGCTGCAAAGCTATCGCGGCGCGCAATGTTTCGAGGCGATCGGGCTGAACCGTGCGCTGGTGGACCGATATTTCACCGGGACGGCGTCGCGCCTTCAGGGGGTCGGCCTGGAGGTGCTGGCGCGCGAGGCCAAGGCCAAGCACGAGCACGCGTTTCGTCCGCGGCGCGAATCGGAAACCGATCTCGAAGCGGGCGGGAGTTATCAGTATCGGGTCAACGGCGAGTATCATCTGCTGAATCCGCAGACGGTGGCGAAGCTGCAACACGCGGTGCGCGGGAACAGTTTTTCGACATTCGAGGAGTTTTCGGAATTAATCGACAAACAGAATCGCGATCTGTGCACGCTGCGCGGATTGATGGAGCTGAAGCCGGCGGCGCATCCGATTCCGATCGAGGAGGTCGAGCCGGCGAGCGAGATCGTGAAGCGATTCACCACCGGCGCCATGTCGTTCGGGTCGATCAGCAAAGAAGCGCACGAGACTCTGGCGATCGCGATGAACCGGATGGGCGGGCGATCGAACACCGGCGAAGGCGGCGAAGACGAGGCCCGGTTCAAGCGCGACGCGAACGGCGACTGGCGGCGCAGCGCGATCAAACAGGTCGCGAGCGGGCGGTTCGGCGTCACCACGAATTATCTGGTGAACGCCGACGAATTGCAGATCAAGATCGCGCAGGGCGCCAAACCCGGAGAAGGCGGCCAGCTTCCGGGGCACAAGGTGGACGAGGTGATCGCGCGCGTGCGGCATTCGATTCCGGGCGTGCCGCTGATTTCTCCGCCGCCGCATCACGATATTTATTCGATTGAGGACCTGGCGCAACTGATTTACGATTTGAAAAACGCGAATCCGAAGGCGCGGATTTCGGTGAAGCTGGTGGCCGAGGTGGGGGTGGGCACGGTGGCCGCGGGCGTCGCCAAGGCGCACGCCGATGTGGTGCTGATCAGCGGGCATGACGGAGGCACGGGCGCGTCGCCGCTGACCTCGATCAAGCACGCGGGGATTCCGTGGGAGCTGGGGCTCGCCGAAACGCAGCAAGTGCTGGTGCTGAACGATCTGCGGAGCCGCATCATCGTGCAGACCGACGGGAAATTGCAAACCGGACGGGATGTGGCGATCGCCGCGCTGCTGGGCGCCGAAGAATTCGGATTCTCGACCGCGCCGCTGATTTCGATGGGCTGCATCATGATGCGCAAATGCCATCTGAATACGTGCCCGGTGGGGATCGCGACGCAGGATCCGGTGCTGCGGAAAAAATTCACCGGGCAACCCGAGCACGTGATCAATTATTTTTTCTTCGTCGCCGAACAGGTCCGCCAGTGGATGGCGCGGATGGGTTTCCGCAAGATGAACGACATGATCGGCAGCGTGGACAAGATCGAAATGCGCGACGCGGTGGAGCATTGGAAGGCGCGCGGGCTCGATTTCTCGCAGGTTCTGTACAATCCTCCGTCGCCTTCGCGAGTGCACCGGCGATGCGTCACCGCGCAGGACCATGGCCTTGAAGGCGCAGCCGACAACAAGCTGATCGAGCTCGCGCGCGACGCCATCGAGAACGGCTCCGCGGTCGAGGCGGTGATGCCGATCCGCAACGTGGACCGTTCGGTGGGCGCGATGTTGTCGGGCGAAATCGCGCGGCGGCACGGCTCGGCGGGCCTGGAGCCGGGGACCATTCATTTTTCCTTCACGGGGTCGGCGGGGCAGAGCTTCGGGGCGTTTCTGGCGCGCGGCGTCACGCTCGAACTCGAAGGCGACGCCAACGATTACGTCGGCAAGGGGTTGTCGGGCGGCAAGCTGGTCGTGTATCCACCGAGGGATTCGACGTTCGCGCCGGATGAAAACATTTTGATCGGAAATGTTGTTCTATACGGCGCGACGTCGGGCGAGGCGTTCTTCTCGGGCCGCGCGGGCGAGCGGTTCGCGGTGCGCAATTCGGGCGCGACGGCGGTAGTGGAAGGCGTCGGCGATCATGGCTGCGAATACATGACCAAAGGGCTGGCGATCGTGCTCGGCGAGACCGGGAAAAATTTCGCGGCGGGCATGACCGGCGGCATCGCGTACGTATTCGATCCGGCGGGCGAGTTCCGCGCGACACGCTGCAATCGCGCGAGCGTGGATCTGCACGATCTGGAGCCGGCCGACGTCGAGGAACTGCGCTACTGGATCGCTCGGCATGCCGAGGAGACGGGAAGCCCGCTGGCAAATCGAATTCTGGAAAATTGGAATGCGTCGGCGGAGCGGTTCGTCAAAGTGTTTCCGCGCGAATACCAGCGTGTGCTCGGCCTCGACAAGAGCCAGGCGGTCGCGCATGGGTAAAATTAACGGCTTTCTCGAAATCGAGCGCGAGACCCCGCAGCGCCGGCCGGTCGAGGAGCGCGTCAACGACTGGCGTGAGGTGTATCACGAGTTTCCGGCCGGGAAGGTTCGCCAACAGGGCGCGCGCTGCATGGATTGCGGCGTGCCGTTCTGCCATACCGGATGCCCGCTGAACAACGTGATCCCCGACTGGAACGATCTGGTGTATCGCGACCGTTGGCGCGACGCGATCCGCGCGCTGCACGCGACCAATAATTTTCCGGAATTCACCGGCCGCTTGTGCCCGGCGCCGTGCGAGGCGGCGTGCGTGCTGGGGATCAACGCGAATCCGGTCGCGATCAAGGCGATCGAGCGCGCGATTATAGATTGCGCGTTCGAGCAGGGCTGGGTCGTGCCGGAACCGGCGGCGGTGCGATCGGGAAAACGGGTCGCGGTGATCGGATCGGGGCCGGCGGGATTGGCGGCGGCGCAGCAGCTTGCGCGCGCGGGACGCGCCGTGACCGTGTTCGAGAAGAACGATAAGATCGGCGGGTTGCTGCGTTACGGCATCCCGGATTTCAAGATGGAAAAGCCGGCGATCGACCGGCGGATGGCGCAGATGGCTCGCGAAGGCGTCGAGTTCGTGACCAATGCAAACGTCGGCGGATCGGTTTCGATCGAGGATTTGCGGCGCGATTTCGACGCAGTGCTGATTGCGACCGGCGCGGAGCAGCCGCGCGATCTTAAAATTCCGGGGCGTGAGCTGAAGGGCATCCATTTCGCGATGGATTTTCTTAGGGAACAGAACCGGCGCGTCGCCGGCTTGGCGGTCGATGGGGAACAGATTCTGGCGACGGG
>DATHCE010000132.1:0-5407 GCA_035319685.1 Bryobacteraceae bacterium
AAGCCGTTCGTCAATCTCGCGAGCCGCCGAATCCGCATTCGCATGGTGAGATTTTGCCGCTCCACGTGCGAGGTGCAGACGCGTTCCGGCTCCGGTTGTCCGACGGCTGGGACAACCTCCGTTTTGACAACTTCGGCAGGCGAGTACCGCCGTTGATCCTCAGCGACCGCATTGCAAGCGGCTCGCTGTGCGCCCGGCCACATCGGCCACACAGATTTAGGACACTACCTCCGCCAAATGTTCATACCCGGCGGACGAAGCGCATGTTGTAGTTGTAAATCAACAACGTCAGGATCCCGAACACCATCGCGGCTACGCCCAGCAGGGCGCCGTAAGGCGCCGCCGCGGTCAGCGAAAACCGGATCAGGATGGTCGCGATCACGAACGCCGCGTTTCGAAACACGAACTCGTACCGGTCCGACACCAGCAGCGAAAGAATCAGAATCAGCACGTCGGTAAAGATCATCACCGTGAACATCTCGGTGTAAAACGCGGGCCGCGTATCGAGCTGCACCTGCGCTCCGTTCGTCTGCCGGATCAGGGAAACCACGAGATCGCCCAGCGAGAAGGCGCCCAGCGCCAGAAACACCACGGTGAGCAGCAGCGCGATGATTTTCTTGCGAGCGATGAATTTGTGCAACTCCGCCGGCAGCTCGCCCGGAACTTCCGCCGGGCGCTGCCGCGCGATGTGCTGAAAAATTCCCACCAGCAGAAACATGACCAGCCCGGCGCCCACATAGAGGAACGCCGGAATCAGATCCCTGGTCCGCTCCTGGATCTCTTCAATATCGAACCGCGCGATTTCTTTGAAGAAGCTTCGAATGAAAATCAGCGACACGATCTCGAACTGTCCCGCGATCGCCTGCGTCGTCGATTTCGGGATCGCCGCGATCAGCACCAGCACCTCGTAAAACAAAATGATGCTGAACGGCGTGTAAATCGCCGAGAGATAATTTTTGCCCGCGGCCGCGATCAACGCCGGCGCGTGCGGCGCATGGCGCGCCACAAACACGGCTGCCAGGTGGGCGACAAATCCCAATGCACTCAGCGTGACGGCGAACCGTTCCAACCGCTTCGCGTGCGTCTCCGAATACACGAGCCCATACAGCTCCGCGAAGGAGAGTCGTTTCCGCACACTCACTTACGGGTCTGCTGCACGCCGCGTGCCACTTGAGGGTTTAGCGCGAGGGTTTAGCGCGCTCCGTGCCGTCCCGCGCCGCGCAAGAATCGGCTCGCTCCCGCTACCGATTCGCCGCTCTCGACCACTTCCCTGCCCCTCCGAAACTCGTTGGCGATCGCTTCCGGCCAATCGAGCCTCCATTGCTCGTATACCGACATCCGGTCCGACCGCAGGCATCGCTGCGGAAACGCCGCGATCGTGCGCGCCAGCTCCATCGCTTGATCGAGCGCCTCGCCCCGCTCCGTCAATCGATTCGCCAGGCCCATCGCGAACGCTTCCTCGCCCGAAACCGCGCGGCCGGTCAGAATCAAATCGAGCGCGCGGCTCTGCCCGATCAAACGCGGCAGACGAATTGTTCCCAGGTCCACCAGCGGCACTCCGAAGCGCCGCGAGAACACCCCGAACACCGCGTCCCTCGCGGCCACGCGCAAATCGCACCAGATCGCCAGCTCCAGTCCTCCCGCGACCGCATATCCCTCCACCGCCGCGATCACCGGTTTCGAAAGCAGCATCCGCGTGGGACCCATCGGCCCGTCGCCTTCCTCGTTCATCCGGTTCCCGTTGCCCGCCGCCAACGCCTTCAGATCGGCGCCGGCGCAAAACGTGCCATCCGAGCCCGTCAGAATCGCCACGCGCCGCTCGTCGTCGGCTTCAAATGCGCGAAACGCCTCGACCAGCGCGCTCGCCGCCGCACGATCCACCGCGTTGCGCGCCTCCGGCCGATCAATCGTCACGATCGCGATTTCCCCGCGCGTTTCCACCTTTACGCCTTCGCTCATGGCGATCATTCTTGCACACCTGCTTTAAAAGGGGACAGACTACTCTGTCCCCAATCCAAAGTCGTTGATTCGTTTGAGAGCGTTCGGCGTGGACAGAGCTGTCTGTCCCCTTTTCAAGGACACTACCCACTTGACGACAGCCGCCGCCGCCCGATACTGTGTGCGCATGTACAGAATTTCACTTGCCCTTGCCGCTTCGGCCCTGCTCGCGCTTCCCTCGGGATTTCAATCGCAGGATTGGTTGAAGTTCCGCTCGGTCGGCGCGGTCGAATTCTCGCCCGATGGCACGCGCGTCGCCTATTCCATCACGCGCAACGATTCGAACCGGCGTCCGTTCGGGCAGCTCTGGATCATGACGCTCGCCGACGGAAAATCCATCTGCCTCAGTTCCGGCGATGAGCCCTCGGGCAACGCCCAATGGTCGCCCGACGGCAAATGGATCTCCTATTCCGGCCGCCTCGACGGCAAATCCGGATTGATCGTCGCGCGGCCCGACGGCAGCGGCAAAAAATATCTGGTCGCGACCGAAGGCACCAACGCGCCGTTGCCCACCACCGGCAAAACCACCTCGTGGTCGCCCGACAGCCAACAGATCGCCTACGTTTCCGCCACTCCCGGACCCGAAACCGCCGACGCCTCGGGCGACCCCATGGTCATCACGCGCTATCTCTATAAACCGACCGCAGCGGAAGGCAACACCCATTTCAACGACAACCGGCGCTTGCATATTTTCATCGTCGACGTCGCCTCCGGAAAATCGCGGCAGCTTACCGATGGCGTCCATTACGAGCATTCGATCGACTGGTCGCCCGCGGGCAAGGAAATCGCCTACATTTCCGATCGCGCGCAGGATTCCGATCAGTACTTCAACTACGATCTGTTCACGCTCGACCCCTCCACCGGCGAAACCCGCCAGCTCACCGCCACCGAAAACGCCGAATATCGCCCGCATTATTCGCCCGACGGAAAATCCATCGTCTATGAAGCCACCAAGCGCGGCCTCACCGATCGCGAAACCACCATGGAGGACACCCACGTCTGGATCACCGGCGCAGACGGGAAAAATCGTCACGAAATCGGCGGCGAGCTCGATGCGCGCCAGGGCGAACCCCAATTCTCAAGCGACGGCGCCTGGATTTATTTCACCGCGCAGCAACGCGGCGAGGTGCATCTTTATCGCGTCCCCGTTGCGGGCGGCAAGCCCGAAGCGGTCGTCAAGGAGCGTGGAAACGTCGGATCGTTTTCGGTCCACGGCGGTCAGATCGCCTATACCATGGCGGCGCCGTCGGATCAGGCCGAGCTGTATCTCAAATCGATCGGCGGCGCGGCCAAACAGCTCACCGATGTGAATCGCGACATCCTCGCCGGCAAAACCGTCGAGCCGGTCGAAGCCTTCACCTTCATCAGCAACGACAATAAATGGACCGTCGAAGCGTTCCTCACCTACCCGGCCGATTTTCGCGCCGATCGAAAATATCCGCTGATCGTCAACATTCACGGTGGCCCGCACGGCCAGCAGGGACCGTCTTTCAATTTCAAGAATCAGGTCTACGCATCCCTCGGATGGGCCACCCTGATGGTCAACTTTCGCGGGTCCACCGGCTACGGCCAGGCGTTCACCGACGCCGTGTTCGGCGATCAGAACGGGAACGAAGGCATGGACGTGCTCTACGGGGTCAACGCCGCCATTCGCCGCTATCCCTGGATCGATCAGAATCGCCTCGGCATCGAAGGCACCAGCTACGGCGGCCAGTTGAGCGCGTGGCTGATCACGCAGACCCATATGTTCAAAGCCGCCATCCCGACCGCCGCCATCACCAACATCATCAGCTACAACTACATGACCTATTACAACCAATACGAAGCCATGGAATGGGGCGCGTATCCGCATCAAGGCAATTTGATGGACGTGTTGTGGGAGCGCTCCGCGCTCAAGCACGTCGCAAACGTCGACACCCCGACCATGCTCTGCCACGGCGAGAACGATCCCGACGTGCCCATCGCCGAAGCCGAACAATATTATGTCGCGCTCAAGGACGTGGGCGTCGAAACGGTCATGGTCCGCTATCCGCGCGAAGGCCACGGCATCCGCGAATCGCACCACGAAGTGGATTTCATCGACCGTTCCATCCGCTGGTACCAGGCGCATTTCCCGAAAAACTGATTTCTCGTTCGCCTTGATTCATGTTCCTTCGCGGATTAAATCACCTGAAGCTGATCGTCTCCGCTCTCGGCGATCTGTTCGCGAATCGCGTCGTCCAGAATGATGCAGCCGCGCGACGCCGTGCCCGGATGCAAAACCGAATCGCCGTGGATTAAGAAGCCGGAACGCCCGAACATCTGGTTCGCCGGATCGGGAGTCAGCGGCAACACGAACGGACCGTGCGGCCCGCCGTCCGGATCCTCCGGCGCGCCGATCTGGTAAAGCCCGCGCGGAATCGGTCCTATGTTCGGCTCATATTCGAGCGCCGGATTATTTTTCCCGGCGCCGAAGCCCGAGTATCCCATGCCCGCCGCCGCGCCGCCATCGCGGCTGATTTCTCCCGTACTTTGTCGATAAGTCCACACCGCGATCTTACAACCATCCGTTCTTTCGAGCCGGGCCGCGAAATCGCCATGTGATTGAAAGCGCCCGTGATGTAGCCCGTGATATAAAATGATGCGATTCATGATTCCCTATAGCGCCCGGGAACAACGCGGCTGGTACATGTACGATTTCGCCAATTCCGCGTTCTCCACCACCGTCATCACGCTGTTTCTCGGACCGTATCTCACCGCGCTGGCGAAAGCCGCGGCGGACCCCAACGGTTACATTCATCTCCTCGGCCTTCCCATCGATGCGCGCAGCTACTGGAGCTACATGGTTTCGCTGTCGGTGATCCTTCAGGTCGTATTTCTTCCGATAGTCGGCGCCGTCGCCGATTATGGGCGCAAGAAGAAAGAGGTGCTCGCCGCGACCGCATATCTCGGCGCGACGGCCACCATCTTCATGTTTTTTCTCAAAGACGGCGATTATCTTTCCGGCGGCCTGCTGTTCCTGATCGCCAACGTCAGCTTCGGCGCGGCCGAGGTCATCTACAATTCCTTCCTTCCCGAAATCGCGCCGCGCGACGATCGCGACGCCGTCTCCTCGAAAGGCTTCGCGGTCGGCTACATCGGTGGAGGCTTGCTGCTCGCTCTGAATCTGTTGCTGTACATGAACGCCTCACGAGTCGGAATCAGCGAAGCGATGGCCGTGCGGATCAGCCTCAGCTCGGCGGGAGCCTGGTGGGCGATCTTCACCGTTCCGACCATTCTCGCGCTGCACAATCGCGGCCCGGCGCACGCGCTCGCGGCCGGCCACAGCGCCGTCGCCACCGTGCTCCGCCAGCTCAGCCGCACGCTGCACGCGGTCCGCCGCTATCCCCAGACGCTCACCTTTCTGATCGCCTATCTGCTCTATAACGAC
>DATHCE010000133.1:0-12494 GCA_035319685.1 Bryobacteraceae bacterium
ATCGTTTCATGGGATGGGCTGACCGACCTGATTCGCACTCTGAATGCGTGGAGTTTATCGGCGGTGATTTATCCGGCGCTCGATCTTGCCTCATTTGACGGCGCGCCGGCGGATGTGAAGCAGCGCGCCGAGGATCTGAGCTCCATGCTGCCCGTTGTTTATCGCAACTCCGGTGAAGGGGGCGTCGATGTCGCAGCGCGCGCGATGTGGACTTCGTATCTGGCTACGTATTTGCGCGAGGCCTACGATCGCGGGTATCCGCTGATCCGTCCCTTGCCGATGGAGTTTTCTCGCGATGCCGATTCGGATCGGCAGAATGACGTGTTCATGCTGGGGGACGAGGTCTTGCTCGCACCGGTGATTGCTCCGGGAGACAAGCGGCGGCTGGTTTTGCCGCGAGGGATCTGGACGGATGTCCGGACCAATCAGGAATATCGCGGGAATCAATCGATTGAAGTGGACGCGCCGCCGGGACGCGTGCCGATGTTCGTGAGAAACGGCTGGATTGTGCCGCTGGCGGTTCACGACAAAATGGAATTGCACTATTTTCCGTCGCTCGCCGCGGAATTTTTCCTGTGGGAGCCGGACATCAATGAGAATTCTCAGGTTCACGCGGCGCCGGCGGGGGATTATGTGCGCGTGGAGATCGAGTCGCAGAAGCGGCGAACTTACGAATGGATTCTGCATCATATGAAGCCGCCCCGCGAGGTGGCCGAGGACTCCGGTTCCTACCAGCGCGCCGGCGATCGCGAATCGTTGAAGCCGGGCGAATGGTGGCATGATGATGCGCGGAATAATCTCCACATCATGTTACGGGCGGAGCCACGGACGGACCGGATTATCAATATTTCGTTTTAATGTTCGTCGAAATTCGAAAGATTGTTCGAAAAATCCCGCGCGGGAGGGTGGCGACGTATGGAGCCGTCGCTGAGGCCGCCGGTTTTCCGGGTAATGCGAGACGCGTCGCGTGGGCGCTGCGAAATACCGATGGGAAATTGCCCTGGCACCGGGTGCTGGGGGCAGGCGGAAAAATTCTGTTGCCGAAGGAAGCGGGCGCGGAGCAGCGATTGCGGCTCAAAGCCGAGGGGGTCGAGTTTCACGGCGGCAAGGTGTGGATGGAACGGTACCAGTTCCGATTTAGGGCTCGGGGATAGTATCATAAAAATTCTATGAAAAAAGCTTTGACCGCAGTGCTGATGTGCGGAATGCTGTTGGCACAGACCAAATCGACCGCGAAGAAGGCGCCCTCGACGGCGGCGGCAACGCCGGCCGTGTACCGGGTGAAAATGACGACCAGCAAGGGCGTTGTCGTGATCGAGGTGACGCGCGACTGGGCGCCGCGTGGGGCGGACCGGTTCTACTCGCTAGTGCGCAGCGGGTTCTTTACGGGCGCTCCATTCTTTCGCGTGGTCCCGAATTTTATGGCGCAGTTCGGCATCAGCCCCAAGCCTGACGTGAATCGGACGTGGGAAGCGCGGCAACTGCTCGATGACAAGCCGACGGGTCATTCCAATACGCGCGGCATGCTGACGTTTGCAACCACAGGACGGCCGAACTCGCGCGGGACGCAGCTTTTCATTAACTACAAGGACAACGCGTTCCTCGATCCGCAAGGCTTCCTGCCGATCGGACAGGTGGTCGAAGGCATGGAGATCATGGATCAGCTTTATTCGGGCTATGGCGACACCGCCGCGAAAGAAGGCGATATCGAAAGCGGCGGACAGCCGTACCTCGATCGCTACATGCCCAAGCTGGACAAGATCATTTCCGCGACCATCGAGCCAGCGGCTCCCACGCCGGCGGCGAAGCAATAAAATTTTCTCGAACCGCCCGCTTTCCTGTTCCAAACAAAACAGCGATACTATGTTCTGAGGATATTTTCGGAAAACGCGCGCCCGTGCGTTTCCGGTCAGCAGGTTAGAGGCTCGCCGCGCGGGCGGGTTTTCCACAGAGATTTCGAGAGGCTAACTGTGACCAAGCAAACGGCGCAAAAAAGGTTTGATCGCGATGCCCAGAGACGCTAACGTAGGGATCGCCCGTTCCCCGATGGCCACCACGGATCTAGCTTTTGCGAAGGGTTTGCCGGCGAATCTGGACGCCGAACGCTTCGTGCTCGGCTCGATTCTGCTTAACGGCAACCTGTTTCTGCAGGTGGCGAGCACGCTCGCACCGGAGGATTTCAGCCTCGAAAAACACCGGCGCATTTTCGCGCGCATGAAGGATCTGTACGATCGCGGCGAAAAGATCGACCGCGTGATGGTGGCCGACGAGTTGATCAAGCAGGGGCAGCTCGAATCGATCGACGGGCTCGGTTATCTGATTTCGCTGGACGACGGGCTGCCGGAGATCGGCAACGTCGACAGCTACGTTCGCATCGTGAAGGACAAGGCGACGCTGCGCAAGCTGATTTTCAGCGCGCAGGCGGTGATCGACCGCTGCCTGATCGGCGAGGACGAACCCGACGAGATTCTAGCGTCGGCCGAAGAGACGCTGCTGAAACTCGGCGAGGCGCGGTCGCGCGAGGAACTGTCGTTGCCGCAATCGGTGATCGAAAAATTTCCCGGCGGCGTCGGCGCGTTTCTCGATCCCAGCCAGCGCATCAGCGGGATCAGCACGGGGTTCAAGCGATTCGATGAGATGACCGGCGGGCTGCATGGCGGGGAACTGTTCATCCTGGCGGCGCGTCCTTCGATGGGAAAGACGGCGCTGGCGCTGAACATCGCGCAGCACGTGGCGACGCATCCGCAGATCCGGAAACCGGTGGCCGTCTTTTCACTCGAAATGTCGTCTGCGAGCCTGCTGACGCGGCTTCTGTGCGCGGCTGCGCGAGTCGATCAGCACAAGTATCGCACGGGATTTCTGAACGGCGACGAGCGCCGCAATCTTCAGCACGCGCTGCATTCGCTGACCACAGCTCCTTTGTTTCTGGACGATACGGCGGGCGTGAATCTGATGGATGTTCACGCGAAACTGCGGCGCATGAAGAGCGAGCACGGGCTGAGTCTGGTGGTGATCGATTACCTGCAATTAATGAGCACCAGCGGGCGCGCGGAAAATCGCAACCAGGAAGTGAGCGCGCTCTCGCGCGGCTTGAAGCTGATGGCGAAGGAACTGAACGTGCCGTTCGTGGTGCTGTCGCAGTTGAGCCGCGCGTCGGAGTTGCGGGGCGATCACAAACCGCAGTTGAGCGACCTGCGCGATTCCGGATCGATCGAGCAGGATGCGGACCTGGTCGCGTTCATCTATCGCGAAGAGTTGTATACCAAGAATCGCGAAAACATCAAGGGACAGGCGGATCTGATCATCGCCAAGCAGAGGAATGGTCCCATCGGGACGGTGCCGCTGACGTTTTTGGGCCAGTACACGAGATTCGAAAATCGGGCGCAAGATCTGGGCGAGCCGATGGAGTGATCAGCGGTCGATCGTCGTGATCTGGACTTCCGATCCTTCGGCCGACGATTGCGCGGTGATTACTATTTTTGTGTCGCGGCCGGCGGCGGAGGCTTGGAGCATTCCTCCGCTCGCGTTTCTGTGCGACAGGTAAGATTGGAAGCGCGCGGTCCGCAGTTTCGGCGCGTAGAAGGAAAGAACCTTGGACGCCGCATCTTTGCTTCGGAACCGAAACGTGCTTTCCAGGGCGTGATCGCGCTCGTTGGACGCGGTGGCTTCGGTGATCGCGCCGGGGTACACCGGGAGCCACACCGATCCGATGGAGATGAGCGTCGAGTCTTCGGGGCGCTCGGGTACGGTCCAGAAATGGACATAGGTCCAGATAGCTAAAAGGATCACCAGGAACATCGAGCCATAGGCGACCGCGGCCAGAATCCAAACCTGGCGGATTTTTCGTAGAGGAACTTCTTCCGGCGGCGTGGTTAACTGCGAGGGCTGCAACTTTCAGAATAACAGGTGCAGACCGTCAATCGATCAATCCGCTGCGCAGAGCGAAGCGGACCAGTTCGCCGGTGGAGTGCAGGTTCAGCTTCTCCATCACGCGGCCGCGATGCGCTTCGACGGTATAGACGCTGAGGTTCAGCGTGGTCGCGATTTCTTTATTCGTCTTGCCCTCCGCAATCATTTGCAGCACTTCCCGCTCGCGGCTGGTGAGAAGATCGAGCGGATCGGTGACGTGGCGGCGATAATCGGTGAGCACGGCGTCGGAGACCGCGGGGCTCAAGTATCCTTCGCCCTTGGCGACGGAGCGGACAGCGGCGATCAGATCGGAATCGTCGGAATCCTTGAGCAGATAGCCGCGCGCGCCGCTGCGCAGAATTTCGCGCACGTAGACCGCGTCCTTATGCATGCTGAGCGCGAGCACGCGGGCGCGCGGCGCGGCCGTGGCGATACGCCGCGTGGCCTCGATGCCGTTCAGCTCCGGCATGGTCACGTCCATGACGACGAGGTCGGGCTGGAGTTTTTCGGCGAGCTCGACGGCTTCGCGGCCGTTGCCCGCCTCGCCGACGATTTGCATGTCGGGCTGCGCGGAAAGAATCATGCGGAAGCCCTGGCGCACCAGCGCGTGGTCGTCTGCAAGAAGGATGCGGATCACGTTGTCTCCTGCTCGACGGGCGCATGCTCGGGCGTGCTCAGCGGCGCCCAGACCTCGATCGTAACGCCGTGACCCGGCTGCGAAATCAGCTCCAACTCGCCGCCGGCGCTGCGCGCGCGGGCGCGCATGCCGATCAGCCCCATGCCGCCGGAGCCCGCATGCTCCTTCAGTCCTGTTCCATTGTCGTGAATCGTCAGGCGGATGCGATGATCTTCGCGACGCAGATGAATTTCGGCGCGCGTCGCGCCGGAGTGGCGCGCGATATTGGTCAGCGCTTCCTGCACGATCCGGAACAGGTGCGTTTCGGTTTCATCGGCGAGGCGGCCGTCGAATTCGGATTGGAATTCGGCTTCGATGCCGGTTCGCTCGCGGAAGCGATCCGTGAGCCAGCCGATGCCGGCATCGAGCCCGAAGTCGTCGAGAATGGTGGGGCGCAGAAGCTGCGAAAGCTCGCGCACGTTGGAGATGGACTGTTCGACCAGCTTCAGGCAATCGTCGATGCGGGCGTTCGCGGCTCCGTTCGACGCGCCGTTCGAGGAGAGCCCCGAAGCGATGGCCGCCAGATTCGACTTGATGGCGGTGAGCGATCCGCCCAGTTCATCGTGCAGCTCATGCGAGAAGCGCCTCGCGGTGGCCTCCTGGGTTTCGAGCATGCGGAAGGAGACGCGGCTCAACTCGCCGGTCTGGTCCTCCATCTGGCGGAACACACGCGCGGCGATACGCACGGTAACGATCGCGAACACCAGTGCGACCAGGAAGCAGCCGCCGAGCAGAAGCTTCGATTCCTCGGCGAGAAGGTCGGACTGATGGTCCACCCGTTCGCGCGTTTCGACCGCGCGGGCGTAACTGAGATCCACCAGGCGCGCGACTCTCAAGGTTACTTCTTCATGCCGGGAAAACAGGTCGCGCGAGGAACGCACCGGCACCCGCCGCTGGGCGAGCAGACTGCGCGCTTCCTGCGAAAAATCGAGCACCGCGCCGCGCAGACTTTCCCAGGCGGCCTCATCCGGTTTGCCGCGCTGCTGGGCGACCAACTGCTCGATCTCGCTGTCGGTCTGGTTCAGATCGGCCATGACGCTGACTCGATCCACCATGTCGGGCGTGCCGGAAAGCCTGTAAAACGAGGCGTTCAGCACTTCCTGCTCGCGTTCGACCTCGTCGAGCAGGCGCGCGATGATGAGCTGATTGCTGACCAGTCCGGAAGCGCTGGCGGCGATGGATCGCGCGTTGTTGACGCCGATGACCGCCGCCGCCGCAAGCAGCGCGATGACCACTGCGAATCCGATGACCAGGACGCGGAGGAGAGTTTGCATTTCCTCAATTTCAGACTAACGTTTCTTCATTAAGATTTGCTGGGCACGTCTAGCCGAACCCAGTGGCGCGGGGTCGCCTGCGGGAGTGATCGCGATTCCGCCGGGCCGGGCGCAAGATGAGGTCGTGGGTGAAATAAAGGCACCCCGCAAAGGAGAAAGAGACCAAATGAAACGCATGATTCTGACCGCGATGCTGGCGGCGGTGGCCGTAGTTGCTCAGGCGCAGTCTGGAACTGCTTCGGCGGCCCCGCAAACTTCGACCAAGGCGCAGACGACCAAGAAGCACAAGAGCTCGCAGAAACCGTCCGCGAAGAAACAGAAGAGCGGCGCCACGTCGACGCCCTCGAAGTAACTTCGAGAGTTCGTAACAGCAGGACGGGCCGGCCGCAGCGGTGTTCCGATCGGCCGGCCCTTTTTCTTGGGGCTCATTCAATGAGGTCCGAAAACGGCTAGTCTGAATTTTCCGGCTCAGGCATAATCGAGGCAGATGGAAATCGACACTCGAGCCTGGAAGCGCGCGCGGCTGGCGCGGGACGCGCGATTCGACGGGCGATTTTTTATCGGCGTCACTTCCACCGGTATTTATTGCCGGCCGATTTGTCCGGCGCCTTCGCCGAAAGAGGAAAACGTCCGTTACTTTCCGTCGGCGGCCGCGGCGGCGGAAGCCGGATTCCGGCCGTGTCTGCGATGCCGTCCGGAAGCGTCGCCGGGAACGCCGGCATGGCTGAACGTGTCGGGCGCGTCCTCCACGGTTTCGCGCGCGCTCCGATTGATCGGCGAGAGCGCTCTCGATAACGGCGGCGTGGACGAACTGGCCGGGCGGCTCGGCATCGGGGCCCGGCACCTGCGGAGATTGTTCCTGCGCTATCTGGGCGCGACGCCGGTGGCGGTGGCGCAGACGCGGCGGGTGCATTTCGCGAAAAAACTGATCGATGAAACGGATCTCCCGATGACCCAGATCGCGATGGCCGCCGGCTTCGGCAGCATACGGCGATTCAACGCGACGTTCCAGAATCTGTACCAGCGCGCGCCCGCCGCTTTGCGCAAGGCGAGCGCGCAAGAATCCCGGGCACACCAGGCCGGCCACTACATTTTTCGGCTCGGGTATCGGCCGCCCTACGATTGGGAATCGCTGGCCGAATTTCTGGCCGTGCGCGCGACGCCGGGTGTCGAGACAGCGACGACGCATGAGTATCGGCGCACCATTGGGCTCGACGGGCATCACGGTACGGTCGCGGTGCGTCCGGTCCGAGCGAAAAATTATCTCGAGGTCGAAGTCCACTATCCGGAACCAAGCCGGTTGTTTCGCATCGTGGAGCGCGTGCGAAAGATGTTCGATCTGGGCGCGGACCCCGCCGAAATCGACGGTCATCTGAAGCGCGATGCCGATTTGAAGCCGGTGCTGCGCGCGCATCCTGGAATCCGCGTGCCGGGTTGCTGGGATGGATTCGAGATGGCGGTGCGCGCCATTCTCGGTCAACAAGTGAGCGTGAAGGGTGCGTCGACGATGGCAGGACGCGTCGCCGCTGCGTTCGGATCGCCGATGCCAATGGGCGAAGGGTTGATTTTTCCGGATGCGGAGGCGCTCGCCGGAGCCGACCTGACCACTATCGGCGTCACCGGCAAGCGCGCGCAATCGATTCGCGAGCTGGCCGTTGCGACGGCGCGCGGCGACATGAAATTCGATGGCTCGATCGACCCGGAACGGCTGGAAGAACGGATCACGCGTATTCGCGGAATCGGCCCGTGGACGGCGCAGTACATCGCCATGCGCCTCGGCGAGCCGGATGCGTTTCCGGCGGGCGATTTATACCTGCGGCGGGCGGCGCATCGGGCCGACGCCTGGCGCCCGTGGCGAGCCTACGCGGCGATGTATCTATGGAAAAGGAGTCACCTGTGAATTATTGTTACTTGGAGAGTCCCATCGGAACGCTGTTGCTTGCCGGAGACGACGAAGCGATGCGCCGGATCGAATTTCCGAAAAATGGCGAGGCCGCGAAGCCGGAGCCGGGGTGGCGCGAATCGTCGCGTGGTCCAGTGGGCCAGGCGGTGCGTCAACTGCGCGAGTATTTCGCGGGCCAGCGCACCGGTTTCGATTTGCCGCTCGCGCCCGAGGGCACCGCGTTTCAGCGCGAGGTGTGGCGCAGGCTGCAGGAGATTCCGTACGGCGAAACGATTTCGTATGGCGAACTGGCAAAGCGCGTGGGCAATCCGAAAGCGTCGCGAGCGGTGGGCGCGGCGAATGGCCAGAATCCGCTTCCGATCGTGATTCCGTGCCATCGCGTGATCGGCGCCAGCGGAAAACTCACCGGGTTTGGCGGAGGATTGCCGACCAAAGAAGCGCTGCTCGCTCTCGAAGCGAAGCAGACGGCGCTTTAGCTCGTAATGGGACCGTCGGCGGCGGAGAGCGCGGCGATCATAGTTTCCTTTAATCGCTCGGCCGCCTGCACCGCGGAATCGAGCGCGATTCGATAAAGAACGATTCCGGCGACCGCGTCGAAGGCCAGCACTGCGAAAAAAGCAAGCTCCTGATCGAAGGCCCAGCGCGCCAGATAAGCGAGCGCGGCGGGGAAAAACGCGACCGGATAAATGATGAACAGCATGGCCTGCACGCGTCCGGCGGCGTTGGAGCGAAATTGCGTGCTCGGATTCACGCCGCGCGCCTGATGAATCGACATCAGGTTTCCGGCGCACAAAAGAAAAATCGTGACCACGCCCGCCACCGCGAACGCTTCCGACAGGCGCACGAGTCCCAGGGGCATGCCCAGAAGCGCGCAAACCGTGGTCACCGCGCCGATCTCGAGCGCGATGAAAAACAGCGCGCTGATGTTTTTCGCCACCAGCACCCGCCAGAACGGAAGCGGAGCGAGAAAATAAATCTGCGCCGCGGACCGGTCGAAGCCGAACGAGTTCCAGAAGCACACTTCGCTCAACAGCAGCAACGCGTACACGCTGACCAGCGTCAGATAGTTCGTGCCCAGAAACACGCCGCCTCCGCGGCCGAGCGAGATCGGCAGAAGGGTGACCACGCCGAACGTGAATCCCATCAGAAACACCAGCCGGAAGCGCGGCGAGCGCACCAGAAAGCGGATCTCTTTTTCGATCAGCACCGCCATCGGATCCGGGAACAGCGTGGAGGGGATCCGATAAAACGATTCGAGCATCCCCTGGCGCGGCTTCGCCCCCCCGTCGCCTGCCTGCGCGGACTCGCGATCAAACGATAAGGTCTGAGCGAACTGCCAGCGGCTGAACACGGCCGCCGCCAGCGTCCAACCGGCCAGGATTCCGGCCGCATTCCACACGTGAAGACCGAGCGCGAGGCTGGCCGCGGCGCCCCACGGCCAGCCGATCCAGGAATCGCTGGTGAAAAATCGCGCAAGCTGCGACGCCGCGGAAGGCTCGCGCGCGATCAGAAAACGCGGCACGGCGGCGGCCATGATCAGCAGAAAAAACACGGCCTCGCGAATCCGTTTGTGCGCCAGAAGCCGCATCAGCAGATCGCGCAGGCCGACCGCCAGCAACAGGTTGAACAGTATATAGGGGGTCACGGCGAGCGCATCGCCGGCCGCGAGCGCCGGGTTGAGCGCGATGCCCAGCGCGACGCCGCACAGGATCAGGATCATCTCGACGCCGGCGGTGACGCGCAACACCACCTCGATTGCGAACAGTTGCGAAGGCGGAATCGGATAGCATTGCAGCTTTCGCAAATCGAGCGAAGCTCCCGTGGCGGCCATCAGCAGCGGGACCACCTGCCAGTACAAAAAGATGATCAGCATCGCGCCGGGCAGCGCGCTCTTGACCAGGCCGAGATTGGCTGGATCTGCCACCAATCGGCAACCTGCGACCGCGGCTACCAGCCAGAATCCGTACCACAGCGAGCCGATCAGGGCGGTCCAGCCGGCGCCGGCGCGCGGGTAGAAATTGCGCATCGTTCGCCACTGGGCCCACAGAATCGCTCGCGCGTGCCGCATCGGGGTGAAAGCCGCTCTCCTTCAGAGCCAATCGAGCGTTTCGGTGCCGCGGCCGACACCGACCGCCCGCACGAACGCGTCTTCGAGCGTATCCGAGGCGCCGCGCAGCTCCGCCATGGAGCCTTCCTGCACCAGCTTGCCTTCGTTGATGATCGCGACACGGTCGCACAATCGTTCCACCACTTCGAGCACGTGCGAGGTGAGAAAAATCGTGGCGCCGTGGCGCACCTGTTCGAGCAGAATCTCCTTCATGAGCCGCGCACCCACCGCATCCACGCCTTCAAACGGCTCATCCATCAGGTAAAGCTGCGGGCGATGGATCAACGCGGCGGCCATCGCCACTCGCTTGCGCATGCCCTTGGAATATTCGGCGATCAGCTTGCGCTGATTGCCCTCCAGCTCGAACAACTCCATCAGCTCCAGGGCGCGCTCGCGCGCGACGCTGCGGTCCAGACCGTAAATCCGGCCGACGAACTCGATGAATTCTCCCCCGGTGAGATGATCGAACAGCAGCGATTCGTCCGGAACCAGACCGATGAGCTGTTTGATGTCGAGCGCGCGATCCGGCATCGGCAGACCCAGCAGCTGGATGCTGCCGGAGGTCGGCGGCGCCAAGCCCATCAGCATCTTGATGGTGGTGGTCTTGCCGGCGCCGTTCGGTCCCAGGAATCCGAAGAAACAGCCGCGCGGCACCGTAAAGGTCAAGCCGTCGACCGCCGCCTTGTCGCCGTAGATCTTGCGGAGATTCTGGACCTGGATTGCCGGTGAAGCCTCGGACATGCCCTTTCCATGGTAACGGAACAGAGGGCGCGGATGTGTTTTTAATAGCTACAACTGACGGACTCATATTCCGACGCCGCTTCCGAGCGCTCGGCGGAAATCGACGACCAGCCTTCGAGCAAAGTCGTGAGAAGCTGTTCGACCTCGGCGAGCGGTGCGTCGATCTGGTGCATGTTCGCCTCGATCAGGCGCCGCTGCATATAAGGGTAGAGCCGCGCCAGTTCGGCGCCGATTTCTCCGCCCGCCTGCGGATCCAGGGAGCGTGACAACTCCCGAACGATCCTCCAGGCGCGGGTGATCTGGCGCGAGCGTTCGCGGATCTCTCCAGCGGCCAGGTGGCGTCGCGCGGTCGCGGTAGCTTCGATGGCCGCGCGATACAACATGAGCACCAGCTTTACCGGGTCCGCGCTCAAAACTTCCGATTCCAGGTAATGATCGTAATGCGAGTGGGGTCGATTCGCGTATGAGTGAGCCATGCGGAATGTTCGTTCATCCTCACTTGCTCTCTTCGGCGAGCTGTGCGGCGAGGTTGAGAACATATTGCGGCGGAATCTGATCGACCACGTCGCCGGTAGTGCGATTCACGATGCGTACGATCATTCGCTTGGTGGCTCGATCCAAAACGAAGCTGAGTTCGTTGTCTTGCCCCATCAATTCAGCTCCGTTGACGGCCTTAATGGCGTGGACCAGATCACGCTGGTCCTGGCTTATCTGCCGGGGTGCCGTCGGCTCCGCCGGCGCATGAACGGGGATGCTGGACGATATATTCATTTCGTCGCCTCCGAAGAGAGTGAACACTGCTCTTCACGATGCTTATCGGAAACGGGCGAAAATGTATGAAAAAGTCGGGCCTAGACCCGAGAACGCCGTTTCCTGCCGGGTGAAACGGGCACGGGCGAAATCAAGAAATCGTCTAATCTGCGGAGAACGCCATGCGAACGATCTCGTTGCCGGAAATCACTTCCTGCAACAGCAGGCCGGCGCGATGCTCGGTCGCTGAGATCTGGCGGCAATGCCGGATTTCGGCAAACACGATCGCTCCCCGCAGCCGGATCTTGACTGTCGATCCGGGATCCAGAGCCGCCTCCAGCCGGAACTGCATGCCGGATTTGGAAACATCGGTGATCCGCACGGCAATCCGGTTCGAGGAGAACGGAGAGATCACCTGAAGCTGCGCCGCATCGTCGGTTGGGATCCGCGTCTCCCGCCTGCGATCCTTGGGTGCAGGCAGCGGGAGCGGCTTGGCGGGCGCCAGCGCCTGGGGCGTCGTCGAAGCCAATTTGAGCACTTCTCCCACGCGCGACCTGCACAACGCGCATTCATGCAGGTGATTTTCGATCACAAAGCCGCGAAATCGGCCCAATTTCCCCTGGGAAAACTGGTGAAGATCATGGTAGGAGATGTGCACGCCTGCTCCAGTCCTATCGCCTTCCAACTAAATGTGGATAGGCGTCTTTTCAAAGCATCGGCGAGCCGCTGGCGATTCTTTAGGAATCCGCAGTGATATTCTGAGAATAAATACAAAAATTGAAGGAAAAGGTTTCGGATTTCTCTGCGCTTTAATCCCGCAAAGCGAAAGTGAACAGCGCATTGCCGGCGGCGATCGTGATGTATTGCTTGCCGCCCGCGCGGAACGTGACGGGCGCGGCTTCCACCTGTCCGCCGAGGCTCGCCTTCCACAATAGCTGGCCGGTGCGCGCATCGAGCGCCTGGAAGTAGCCTTCGCGGCCTCCCACAAACAGGAGATCGGAAGCGGTGGTCAGAATGCCGCTGTCGGTTACATCGCTCATTCTGAACTCCCATTTCGACTTTCCGGTTTGCGGATCGAGCGCGAGCACGGCTCCATAGGACGAGGTCTCAACGGGCGCACCAAACGGGCCGCGC
>DATHCE010000134.1:0-2652 GCA_035319685.1 Bryobacteraceae bacterium
AGCGCACCGATTCGCTCAACACCATCGGCGAGATCGAAGGCGGCAGCAAGAAGGATGAAGTGGTGATGCTCGGCGCGCACTTCGATAGCTGGCAGGGCGGCACCGGCGCGACCGACAATGGGGCGGGAAGCGCGGTGATGATGGAAGCGATGCGCATCTTGAAGACGCTCAATTTAAAAATGGACCGGACCGTGCGGATCGGCCTGTGGGGCGGCGAAGAAGAAGGCCTGCTCGGATCGAAGGCTTACGTGAAGGAGCATTTCGGCGATCCGGAGACCATGAAGATCACACCGGCGCACGCGAAGCTTTCGGGATATTTCAACGTCGACAACGGAAGCGGCAAAATCCGCGGCGTGTATCTGCAAGGCAACGACGTCATGCGCCCGATCTTCGAGCAGTGGTTCGCCCCGCTCAAGGATCTTACCGAGGGTGTCATCACCATCCGCAACACCGGCGGCACGGATCATCTTTCGTTCGATGCGGTCGGCCTGCCGGGATTCCAGTTCATTCAGGACCCGCTCGAATACAATTCGCGCACGCATCATTCGAATATGGACGTGTACGATCGGGTGCAGAGGGGCGACATGATGCAGATGTCGGCGATCGTGGCGTGGTTCGTCTACAACACCGCGACGCGTCCCGATATGCTGCCCAGGAAATCGCTGCCGCAGCCGCAGCCGGCCAATCGGGAAGGCGGCCGCGGAGGAACGCAGGCGCAGCGCTGATTATTTTTTCGCCGCTTCGAATTTGATCTGCTTGAGCGACGCGGCGTCTGGCAACAGCTCGGATTTGCCGGCGGGAAACTGGTTCGACTTGAGCAGAAACGCGATAATATCGGCGTTCTGCTCGCGAGTCAACGATCCCGGATGGTCCGCCGGCATGGCCGCCTGCACTTCCTCGAACAGGTCGTCGACGGTCTGGCCGTTCCAGTTCGCTTTGAAGTCGTTTCCCGAAAGCGGCGGCGTCTGGCCCTCGCCCAGGAGATCGTCGCCGTGGCAGGATGCGCAGAGCTTGTGATAGTTGCCTTCGCCGCGTTGCGCCTGGCCTTCCGTATAGACTCCGTCCCAGACCGATTTCGGCGCTTGGGCCGTCAGGGTCCGGCAAAAGGCGCCGGTCAAGGAAAGGGCGAGGATCGTTCGCGCGGTTTTCATGAAGCACATTTTACGGCATCCGCGCGTATCCTGATTAGCGGACAGTGTCGCCTGACCGGGACATGCTATCGTTTGAACAGACGTGGCCAGAAACGTTCTGCTCATCGGGTTGTGCGCGCTGTGCGCCTGCCGCACCTCCCCGCACTCCGGCTCTGCATCGCCAAAGCCCGAGTTGACCGTGGCGGCGGCGGCCAATCTGACCGACGTGTTTCAGCAGATCGGTCCTCAATTCGAGGCTCAAACCGGCATTCATCCCACGTTCAGTTTCGCGTCAACCGGTCCTTTGACGCAGCAGATCGAGAACGGCGCGCCGTTCGACGTGTTCGCGGCGGCCGATTCGCAGCACGTCGAGGAATTGGACACGAAAAAGCTGCTGGTCGCCGGATCGCGGGCCGTGTATGCGGTGGGCGTGCTCGCTTTATGGATTCCGCCATCGAGCAAGGCGCCGGTCGGGCGAATTGCGGACCTGGCGTCGCCCGGCGTTCACGTCATCGCCGTCGCGAAGCCGGAGCTTGCGCCGTACGGAGAGGCCACCATCGAGACCCTGCGCAAGCTCCGACTGTGGGATCGCGTGAAGGACCGCATCGTTTACGCGGAGAACATCAACATCGCGAAGCAATACGGGACATCGAATAACGCCGACGCGGTGTTCACGGCGTATTCGCTGGTGATCCACGAAAACGGCCAAGTGATTCCCGTCGATAGCACGCTTCATCAGCCGATAGATCAGGAACTGGGAATCGTCGCGAGCTCGAAGCACCTCGATGAGGCGCGAAAATTCGTCGCCTTTTTGCTGACTGGCGGCGGCAAGTCGATCCTCGCCAGCTACGGTTACCGGTAAACCTGTTTCATCGGACGTTACGATAGCCTAGGAACATGGCCGTCAAAAGCCTCCTGCTGATGGCTTTCGCTGGGCTGGTTTTTCCTGGACTGGTCTTCGCCCAGCCTGCCGGAGGCGGCGTCATTTCGGGCACCGTCGTCGACTCCGCAAGCGGCGATCCTGTGCGCAAAGCGATTGTCACCGTCACCTGGCAGGGAACGCCGCGCTCCTGGGCGACCGCGGCCACCGACGGGTCGGGCAATTTTCGATTCGAAGGACTCCCTGCCGGAAAATATGACCTTCGCGCCAGAAAAGCGGGCATCGGCGAGGCGGCGTACGGCGCGAACAGCGCACGGGAACTTGGCGAGCTGATCACCCTCGGCGACGGCGAAACGCTCTCCGGACTGAAGCTGCGAATCCTCCATTCCGCCTCGATTTCAGGGCGCGTGTTCGATCCGGAAGGCGACCCGGTCGTGGGCGCAAACGTTGCGCTTCTTCGGCCGGGCCGGAACTTCGGGGTTCGCATTCTGGCGAATGATAGACAGACCTCGACCGACGATCGCGGCGAATATCGATTCGCGGGCATCGATCCCGGCGAATACTACGCCCGAGCGATGCCGGTTCGCCCCGGGCAATCCAGAGTTGAGGAGGGGACTCGGGAGATCGCGACAGGCGTATTCT
>DATHCE010000135.1:0-2671 GCA_035319685.1 Bryobacteraceae bacterium
GCCCGTTTTTCACACCGAGCATTGCGTGTTCTGCCGGTTCCTTTCCACCGGAACCAGCTATCGCGACTGCGGCCGGCCGTGCGAAAAGCATCGCGTCGAGCTCCAAGACGTTTCAGGGAGAGCGCATCCCGTGATGGCCGACGTCGGTTGCCGCAACACGGTTTTCGGAGCGGAGGCGCAGGAAGCAAGCGCTCACTTTGACGCTTGGCGCAGAGCCGGAATCCGCCATCTGCGCCTGGAATTCGTGCACGAATCCGGCGACGAAGTGCGCGAAGTGACGCGCGCGTTCGAAGCGCGGATAGCGGGGGAAATCGGTTCGCGCGAACTCGGCGAGAGGCTCAAAAAAATCGCGCCGCAAGGGACCACGGAAGGCAGTTTGTTCGTGCCGAAGGATTATCTGACGCTGCCGATTTTGCAGTAACCAAAAAGTGAGCTAATTCTTCGGGAAAATCAGCGGCAGCGCAGGGTCGGAGGTGAACATGCATCGCGCGTTGTGGCCGCACAAGGGGACGATCACCACCTGATGGTGCGCGCCGAAATTCGCGTTCACGTCTTTGCCGAAAGCCTCGCCGCGCGCGCGCCGCGTGGGGCCCTGCGCCATCGCGGGACACGACGAATCGAAGCCGCCGAGGGGCAGAATGTCGATCTCGCCGAGCAGGTACGCGGTCGGCCGCCTGGCCAATTGCTTCTTCAACTGATCGTCGTCGATTTTCGCCGTGTAGCCGGTGCGATTCTCGAGGCCGTAGGGCCACCGGTCGTACGTCGTGCAATTGCGGTCATCCGAAAAGGCCTTGAATTCGCCTTCCGCGGTGGGACGCAGGGCATCGAGATACGCGTAGCTCGAGGGATTGGCGACCACGTAGGTGACCGGCAGCCCCAGCGAATCGTGAACCTTGTTGGCCATCTCGTAGCGATTGACGAACTGGCCTCCCGCCGAATGCCCGGCGACCACGATCGATTTCAGGTTCGGGAAGGCGTCCTTGCGCGCCAACCGGCGCAGAATTTCGTCGGCGAAATCGAAGGAGGTGAGATGGCCGTCGGCCGGGGAAACGCCTCCGGATCGCCAGCTATCGCCATTGCACGGCCAGCTCACTTCGTTCGAAGCGAGCGTATCGCGGCATCCGCGGCCGTCGTTTGAGGCAAAGCGCGGAGCGATGACCACCGTGTCGTCTAAAGCCCCGGCCAGAAAGGCCGCGGCGAGCGCGGTGCGAAAATAATTATCCGCGTCGCGTCCGGCGCCGTGCACCATGATCAGCGCGCGGGTGACGTGCGGGTTTGGCTGTTCCAACGAATAGGTCCGGTAAAGCAGCGATCGCGCCGGGCCGCGGGCGAAGGTGATCCATTCGGTGCAATTCGCAGAAGCCTCGATACACGGCGGCGTTTGCGCGCTCGCGGCCGGCTCCAGAAATAACGGTGCGAGGATGAGCGCTGCCAGAGAGAGCAGTCGTGTCATCCCAACGAATATACCTCAGCGGCGAGGGCGAGGAACTTGCCGAAAACAGGGACAGACTGGTTGTTCCCTTTTTTCGACAAGGTTTACGAATGGGCTTTCGCTGCCGCCCGCTCGCCGGCGCCCTCTCTAAGGCCGGCGCCTTCCATCTGCTCGGTGATGAACCAGACCTCGAATTCATTGGTGCGCAAGACTTCGCTGACCAACAGATCGTTGGTCCCGATGTCGCCGTTTTGATTGGCTTTTTCGGCGGCCTCGCGCGTTTCGGCGATGATCAGCTCGTGGGCCTGGAGCAGGCGGAACAGTTGCATGCTCACGTCCTCGCGGCCACGCGGCGGACGCTCCACTCTGGTGGTCTCGGCGACGTCGTGCGCCATCGCGATCGTGACGCCGCCCAGCGTCTGAATACGCTCGGCGAGTGCGTCCACCAGTTCCGCCTGCTCGCCGTAATGCTTGTCGAACAGCAAATGGAGTTGATAAAACGTCGATCCGGAAACCTGCCAATGATGCTTCTTATACATGTCGCGCAGCGTCATCGTGTCGGCGAGAATCTGGTTCAATAATTCGCAATTGGTCAGGCGACTCTTTTGCTCGAGCGCGATCGGACGGTTCACGACGGAGCCGTAGCGCTGAATTTCGGTGTTCCCGGTCAACGGAGGGTTTTTGGCGGAGTTGTGCTGCTTCATGATTTGATTAGAGCATTCTTGCGCGGCAAAGTTTCGGTAAATTAAGGTACTCGCCTGATCGAAATCCGGCGGGGCTCCACTAGATAATGGAAGCGGTCGGTTAGGATTCGCCATGATTTACCGCAAACCGCGTAAGCGGAATCGCATGCCCGGCGGCTACTTCCATCTCGAAGAGGAGACAACCAAGACGCGCGTGGTGGGCTACGGCCATGGCGACCTGATCCAGTTGAAGGACGAATACGGCAACGTCTGGCGTGGATCGGCGGTACGAAATCCTGATAATTCAGTCGCTTACCGGTTCCGCGACGCCAAGGGACGAACGCTGACCGGGGTTTCCGACAACGTCGTGGTGACGCTGCGCGACGAAAAGGGCAACACCTGGAAGGGGTTTATCGACTAGGGTTGGTTGACCACGCGGGCCCGCCATTACGAGTCTGTGAGAACAGCGATTTTTACCCCCGGCATGACTGCCGGGGCTTGCTCGGCCGAGCAGCCGGCATTTTGGCGCGATTGACGATTCGCCACGCTAGACCAT
>DATHCE010000136.1:0-4708 GCA_035319685.1 Bryobacteraceae bacterium
GCCAGCACAGCACGAACAAAATGCACCACAGCAGAAAGGCGAACATGTTTCGGTCCCTTGAGTCAAGATACGACGGGAGGGATCGAAAAGTTCACGCCTTCGCGTCCCAATACAGCGTCCCATTTCGCGATTCCGACACCACGATGCCCCGGCGTTGCATGTATTCGAGGTGCGCCAGAATCTCGAATACCGCGAAATGATGATGAAACGCGGAAAGCTTGCGCGGCCACACCCGCTCCACCAGATCGTTTGCGGTGAGCGGCGCGCGCGAAATGAAGCGGACAATGTCCCCGCAGCGTTGTTCGTGATGCTCGGTAGTGGCGTGAATGCGCTCCCGATGGCCGCGGAACGGCCCGCCATGCGACGGCAGCACCAGATCCACATCCAAAGGATGCAGCAATTCGAGCGACGTCAGATACTGCGCCAGCATGTCCTCATCGGGATGCCAGCCGATGTTCGGCGTAATGTATTCGAGCAGATGATCGCCCGAAATCAGGTAACGATGCTCGGGGGAATACAGACAGACATGGCCCGGTGAATGGCCCGGCGTCCACACCACTTCGAGTGTTCCTCCGCGCACGGGAATTTTTTCGCCGCCTTCGAGCAGCCAATGGGGATCGTGCTCGCGGAACATGCGGCGCACGTCGCGCAGGGCGCGGTGCATGCGGTCCTGCAACTCTTCGGGAACACCGGCGTGCTGCATCGCCTGGCTGAAAAACGGCGGGCGCTTTTCGCTCGCCACCAGCGAAAGATACTCCGCCTCCACGCGATGCATCAGCAGGCGCGCGCCGCTCAGTTCCAGAATTTTCCAGGACAGCCCGATGTGATCCGGATGCAGATGCGTGAGGCACAGCATGCGGATATCGCGCCAGCCAATGCCGCGCCCCTCGAGAGCGCTGGCCAGAGTCTCGAAACATTCTTCGGTGGCGATGCCGGAATCGATCAATAGATACCCCTCGTCGAGAGCGACCAGGTGCACGTTGACCTCTTCGAGCTCCCAGGGCATCGGCAGCGAAATCGTGTTGACTCCCGCCGGAATCGGGTGAGCGGAACTCATGCGACCGCGTCCGCGGCGTGATACGAGCTTCGCACCAGTGGTCCGCTTTCGACGTGTTCGAAGCCCATTTCGTAGCCACGCCGTTTCAGCTCGGTGAACTCCTCGACGCTCACGTAGCGCACGATCGGCAGATGCTTCGGCGACGGCCGCAGATACTGCCCGAGCGTCAGAATGCCGACGTTCGCCGCGCGCAGATCCCGCATCACCGCGAGCACTTCGTCGACGGTCTCGCCAAGGCCGAGCATCAATCCTGACTTGGTCGGCGTTGACGGCTGCGATTTTTTCGCGTAAGCGAGCATGTCGAGAGACCGCTCATAGCGCGCGCCCAATCGCACCTGGCGATACAGCCGCGGCACCGTTTCCGTGTTGTGATTCAGCACGTCCGGCGCTGCGGCGAGCACGATGTCCATCGCCTCATGAGAGCCTTGAAAGTCGGGCACCAGAACTTCGACGCCGCAGCCGGGGACGCGTTCGCGGATGGCGTGGATGGTCCTCGCGAACAATTCCGCGCCTCCGTCCTTGCGGTCGTCGCGATTCACGCTGGTGATCACCGCAAATTTCAAGCCCAGCGTCGCGCATGCCTCCCCGACGCGTCGGGGCTCGTCGTACCCGACCGCGAGCGGCGCGCCTTTCTGCACCGCGCAAAATCCGCACCGGCGCGTGCACACGTTGCCGAGGATCATGAATGTCGCGGTGCGGCGATTCCAACAATCGCCGATATTGGGGCATGCCGCGCTTTCGCACACCGTGTGGAGTTTCAGGTCCTCCACCAGCACCTTGAGACTCCGGTAATTTTCGCCGACCGGCGCCGGAGCGCGCAGCCAAATGGGGCGCCGCGGCGATTGCAATTCAATATTGACCAGCACTTTTCTTTATTGTATCGATTCGAGTTTCGATAATGCGCGATTCATCGAAGTTTTCCGCGCGACGAAAAAATTCAGGAGCCATTTCAAACGCGCGCCGCGGCGCGAATCCGACCAGTTGCGCCGAGCGAACCGTGGTCCCCAATCGCGCCGCTTCCTCGCAAATCGTCCGGTAGAGCTGATCGAGGGGAGTCTCGGCGAAATTGGTCAGGTTCATCGAAATCTGCGCGCAATCGCGCGACGCGAGATAGCGGCCCATCGCTTTGACGAAGCGAAACCCGCCCGACGATTCCCGGATCCGGGCGGCGATCGTCTGCGCGGCGGCGGCGTCGGGCGTCGAAAGATTCACGTTGAACGCGATCAGAAACCCGCGTGCGGCCACCATCACCGCGCCGGCGGTCGGGTGCGACGCGATATCGCCGATATCGGGCGGCTTGCCGTCGAATCCCCGCCGCCGGACGCGTTCCAGCCGCCGCCGATTCTCGTCGCGCGCCGCGGATTCGTAAAAATAAACCGGCACGCCGAAGCGCCGCCAGATCTGTTCGCCCGCGCGATGCGCGATCGCGATACATTCCTCCATCGTCGATCCGTCGAGCGGCACGAACGGAACTACATCCGCCGCGCCGACTCGCGGATGCACGCCGCGATGGGCGCTCAAATCGATCAGCTCGGATGCCCGCCCCACGCCCCGAATCGCCCCTTCGAGCGTGGCTTCCGGTTCGCCGGCGAAGGTGACCACACTGCGATTGTGATCCGCGTCCGATTCCCACCCCAGAATCAAAACGCCCGGTTCGCTCGCGATGGCGTCGACGATTGCGCGCACCTTGGCCGCGTCGCGGCCCTCTGAAAAGTTCGGAACACACTCAATCATTCGTCGCCGGGCATCTGAGTACGATCATAGCGAGTACGATCATAGCGAGTACGATCATAATGAGTGGCGCTGAAGACTCGCAAGCTGAAAACGCTCGACCGCCTATTGTCGAAGGCCGGAATAGGCTCGCGCACCGAGACCCGCCGATGGATCGCCGAGGGCAGGATCGCGGTGAACGGAAAGAAAATCCAAACGCCGGATTTCTGGGTCGACCTGAATCGCGACCGCGTGACGCTCGACGGCCGCCCGATCGCTCCGAAACAGAAAATATATCTTCTGTTGTATAAACCGAAAGGCTATTTGACGACCTATAAGGACCCGGAAGGCCGCAAGACCGTCTACGATCTCTTGCCGGACGTGAAAGATTTTATTTTCCCCGTCGGCCGGCTCGATCAGGACACCAGCGGACTGCTCCTCATGACCAACGACAGCGGTTTCGCAGATCATGTCACAAGTCCGGAAGCGAAAGTCCCGAAGACGTATCTGGTCAAGAGTTCGGAGCTGTTGAGCGACGAGCAACTGGATCGCTTGCGCCAGGGCGTCGAGCTCTCCGACGGCCCCACGCGGCCCGCGATCGTAAAAAGGATTCGCGACTCGCCGCGATACACGTTTTTCGAAATTACCATCACCGAAGGCCGAAATCGCCAGGTGCGCCGCATGGTGGAAGCGCTGGGCGCAAAAGTGCTGAAGCTGGTGCGCACCAAAATCGGCCGGATCGAAATCGCCGGACTCGAGATCGGCAAGCATCGCGTGCTCTCGCGCCAGGAAATTTCGAGATTGAATCAGCCGGCTTTGCGAACCAGCTCCACATCGATGCTGATGTGAACATAGTCGCCGATCAGCACGCCGCCGGTTTCGAGCGCCTGGTTCCAAACCAGACCGAAATCCCGGCGATCTATGGTGACGCTCGCGCTCGCGCCGCGGCGCAGAAATCCCCACGGATCTTTCGATTCGGGCGTCACGCCTTCCACCGCCAGCGCAACCTCCTGCGTCACGCCGTGGATGGTCAGATCGCCGGTGACCTCATAAGTTCCGCCTCCGGACGCGAGGACGTCTCGCGACTTGAAAGTGATCGTCGGAAACCTGGCGGCGTCCAGAAAATTTGCGCTCCGCAAATCCTCGTCGCGCTGCGGCTCGCGCGTGTTGATGCTGGCCGCGTCGATGGTTGCTTCAATCGAGCAATTCGCCGGGTTTTCGGAATCAAAAATCACCCACCCGCTCATTCGCGTGAACTCGCCTTTGACATTGGAAATCATCAAATGCCGGACTTTAAACATCGCGGCCGAATGCGCGGGATCAAAATCGTAGCGCACCGGTTGCGCGGTCGGGGCCGCAGTCATCTTCATCTCCTGTAACTGTCTGTTGGATGATCTGTTGGGCGGAAAGTTTCAGCGAATCATTTTCCGGGATTCATCACGGCGATATAGCCGAGATTGCGATAAAGCTGTTTGTAATCGAGTCCGCATCCGACCACGAAACGGTCCGGAATTTCGAAGCACCGGAAATCCACCGGCACCTGCACGATCCTCCGCACCGAGCGGTCCAGCAGCGTGCAGATTCCGATGGAGTGCGGCGCCCGTCCGGCCAGCGTCTGGAGCAGGAACCGCGTGGTGAACCCCGTGTCCACGATGTCTTCGATCAACAGAACGTCCTCGCCTTCAATCGGCTCGTCCAGGTCCTTGGCGATGCGCACCATCCCGGGCGCGCCGCCGAAGCTGGAGATCGCCAGGAAATCGATCTTCACCGGAATTTCGATCGCGCGCGCGAGTTCGGTCAGAAAAAACACCGCGCCTTTGAGGACCGCGATCAGCTTGACCTCGCGGCCTTGATATTTCTTGCTGATCTCCGCGGCCACTTCGCGGATTCTTTGGGCGACCTGCTCTTCGGTGAACAGAATGCGCTCGATTCCTTCGGGGG
>DATHCE010000137.1:0-26796 GCA_035319685.1 Bryobacteraceae bacterium
TGGACGCTGGCGTCGCGGTTCATCAATTGCGCAATGAGCCGGAACAAGTCCGCGATGCGTATCTCCGTGCCGGTGCCGACGTTGAAGACCTCGCCTTCGCCGCCTTCCATTTCGGCGATCGCACACAGGCCGCGGCAGGTATCCTTAACGAAAGTAAGATCGCGGCTCGTCTCCAGGTCCCCCAGGGCGATCTCGTCCCGCCCGGTGGCCAGTTGCGTGATGATGGTCGGAACGACGGCGCGCGCCGACTGACGTGGTCCGTAGGTGTTGAATGGCCGGGCGACCACCACCGGCAATCCAAACGAGCAGTGAAAGCTCTTCGCGATCGCATCCGCGCCGACCTTGGTGGCGCTGTAAGGCGACTGTGGCTGGAGCGGATGCGCCTCGTCGATCGGAACGTATTGCGCGGTACCGTAAACTTCACTGGTCGAGGTATGCACCATTCGCCGCACTCCAGCCGCGACTGCGGCCTGGCACAGATTCAACGTTCCGGCGACGTTCGTCTCGAGAAAACTCGCCGGAGCGCGGTAGGAATAAGGGATCGGAATCAGCGCGGCGAGATGAAAGACGACCTCCATCCCCCTCGATATGTCCAGGCAAAAATAAGGGTCGCGGATGTCGCCGGTCACGACGCTGACCTTTTCAAGACAGGGAAGATCCTCCAGCCATCGCCAGTCATTTCTGGAGTCGTACAAGGCGAGCGCCGTCACCTGCGCCCTTTTCTCGACCAATAATTCAACCAGGTGGGAGCCGATGAAACCGTCAGCCCCCGTCACCAGAACTCGTCTTCCTCCAATTTCCATCCGGCTACGCTCGGTCCATTATAGCGGGACAAAGCTAACGCCACGGTCTCGCCGGAAATTGCGGGTGTTCTGCATAGTCAGGACATCAGGGGACCGCATGAGTAACAGCAGAACCAAGAAAGCGTTGGAGGCGCGGGGGGGAATCGAACCCCCGAATAAAGGTTTTGCAGACCTCTGCCTTACCACTTGGCTACCGCGCCGGGGATACTGCCTTCATTGGAACTCGCCCGTCCGTACGATGTCAAATCCGGACGCTTACTTTTGCAGATTCGGATTGGGTGTCGCGGGACCGGAACCCTCGGGTGAGCCCCGGCGCCGGCCCGGACCGCCGGGACGTTCCGGCCGACCACGCTGGCGCTGCTGGAGTTGCTGCCATTGCGCCGCCGTCAGGATCATCCGCAGCTTCAGGTCCATCTGCGAAACCGCTTTGGTCAACTCCGCGCGCGCGGCGGCGAGCTGGTTGATGGCGTCGTTCGCCTTGGCTTGATCGACGGGATCCTCGTTGAACAGGGCGTTCACGGCGGATTCGGCCTTGTTCACGTCGGAGCGAAGCTGAAGCATGCGCGGGCGAAAATCATCCTGCGTCTGGCGGATCTGCTTGGTCTGCGCGTCGGTCAGATTCAGGTCTTTGGCGAGGTGGCCGTCCCACCAGGGACGCGGTCCGCGCGGGAATTGAGCGCACAGCGTTGCCGGCAACCACAGGGCCGACAGCAGTACGGCGATCCCTAACCTCAGACGCATGATTACTGATTATCCTCGAAAAGCTCGTGGATGGGGGCGGCGGCCTGCGGCTCGGTCGACTGCTCCATCGAGTACACGTCGGAAAACAATTTCGCATCCGCAGCATCGGAGTGCACCGGCGGCACGGCCATCGGACGATACACCACAAATCCGATGACGAGTAGACACACGGCCGCCAGAGCCGGCGCCCATTTCATTCGTGTACGCGGTTGCTCGCCCAGACGCGAATAAATCGCGCGGCGCTGGGCCGCCAAAAATTGGGCCGACGCGGGCTCCGGCTGCGCCAACTCCCGCCGGCGCTTCTCAAACGCGGCTGACCGCGCCGCGCACTCCGGGCAGTTTTCCAGATGATCGTCGTTGCCGGCAAGCCCGTACAAAAGGTCCAGCAGTTCGTCATCGCTAAAATGGCGATTCATTTCGTCCCCCCGTACAGATCGCGCAGATCGCCGCGGAGCTTGGCCATGGCCCGGAACATGTGCGCCTTGACCGTTCCTACATCCAAGCCCAGGATACCGCCAATTTCCTCCAGGCTCATTTCCTCAAAATGCCGCAGCGTGAATACCGCTCTCTGCCGCGGCGACAATCTGGCGATGGCGGCGTTCAAACGCATGCCGATCTCGCCCGCGAAATATTGTGCCTCTGCTTCCGGCGCCCGCGAAGGAGTCATGGCGAGAATCGCACGCTCATCTTCCGGTGAGGGACGTCTTCTCCAGAACTGCCATTTGCGCGACCTGAGCCGGTCCAGGCAGGTATTCACCGCGATTTTCGTCAGCCAGCGGGCCGGATCCTCCAGGTTCGTCGCGCCCTCTCGCGTCAGCGCCTGAAACGCTTTCAGAAACACGTCCTGGGTGGCCGAATCAGCTTCGTCGCGATCCTGAAGAAACCTCTGGCATAAAGAGTAAATACGCCGTTGCTCGGAGGTCATCCACGCACCGAAGTCGCGCACTAGACCATACTCGGTTTGTTCGGCCAAAAAGGGCTCGGCCATCAGCCCCATCATAGCGTTGAAGACGCGCCCAAAGGGCGGAAGTTTACAAATCTCAGGTTCTGTTAGCCTCGTGGAAGGTCAAGAAAATGTGGATTTTACTGAGCCCCGAAGGCGGGAATCCGGGCCGAAACCAGGGCGCCGGGGTCCGGACGAAGGTCGGATTTCAATTCCTGGCGAACGTCCATCTCATCGAGAAACTTGGAGATGGGCAGACGGTCGGCGGCCGCAATGGTGTGGGTGGAAAAAGCAGATTCTTTCGGCAACTGATCTAAGTCGCGGCCTTCCTCGACGATCATTTCGTGCTCGATCCAATTCGACAGCGGAATGTTGCGGAAGAACAGCCGCTCCTGCATCACCATGCTCCGTTTCGATGCGACAAGTGACTTGCTTTCACGGACATAACTCCGTTCTTCGACGCGGAAATCCTGCATGAACTCATCGAGCGCGACTCGCTTGGAGGTTTCCTCGGTCGCCTTGATCCGCTCCTCCATCGTGATCTTTTGGGAGCTGATGGTTGCGCGCGCCTGGGCGAGCGATTCGCGTTCTTTTGCTAGCGCAACTTCCATTTTTGCCTGCATAATGTAAAACGATAGTAGAGCGCTCCCCCCGGCCACGAAAACCGGGAGGAACATCCAGAGAAAGGCATCCATGTGCATGTCCAAAATTCCTGCCTTTCTTCTATCGGATGAGGATGGGAAGAAAGTTAGGGTCGTAGGTAAGTCAGCGTAGATTAGGATACGAGCATATGAATATTGCGCATTCGCGCCGCCAGTTTCTCGCGTTCGTCGCCGCCAGTCCGCTGGTGGCGCTCGGAGGGGACGACGTGATCACGAGCCCCAAAGACGCGCTGGACATCATGGATTTTGAGGCCGCAGCCCGCAAGGCGATTCCGGTCGCGCATTGGGCCTACATGGCGACCGGGGTCGACGACGATGCGACGCTCAAAGCGAACGTCGAGGCCTTCCACAAGATCCGGCTGCGGCCGCGCCGTCTGGTCGACGTGAGCCACGCCAGCCAGAAGGTCGAGCTTTTCGGAACCACGTGGGAGAGCCCCATTTATATTTGCCCCTGCGGGAGCCAGAAGGCGTTTCACGCCGATGGCGAGGTGGGCACGGCGCGCGCGGCGAAGGCGAAGAACACGCTCCAAATGCTGTCGACGGTTTCCTCGACATCGGTGGAAGACGTGGCGGCGGCGCTGGGGCGTCCGCCGTGGTTTCAATTGTACGCGCCATCGGTTTGGGACTCGGTGGAGAAGATGGTGCACCGGGTGGAAGCCGCGGGATGTCCGGTGTTGGTGTTGACGGTGGATGTGAACCCAGGCCGCAACACGGAAACGCAGCGGCGGTTGAGCAAGGCGGATACGCGGCAATGCTCGATGTGCCACGAAGGCGCGCCGGGCGCCAATACGAGCAGGCCGATGTTCCAGGGGCTCGATCGCGGGATGAATTCGGCGAGCTACGACTGGACGTTCGTAGATCGTCTGCGCAAGCTGACGCAGATGAAGCTGATGATCAAGGGCGTACTGACGCGGGAAGATGCGGCGCTCGCTGTGGAGCACGGCGCGGACGGGGTGGTGTGCTCGAATCACGGGGGACGCGCGATGGACGATGGCCGGGCGTCGATCGAAGCGCTGCCGGAGGTGCTCGACGGCGCGGCCGGAAGGATCCCGGTGTTTTTCGATAGCGGCGTGCGCCGCGGCAGCGATGCGTTCAAGGCGCTGGCGATGGGCGCGAAAGCGGTGGGCATCGGAAGGCCGTATTTATGGGGTCTGGGCTCGTTCGGCCAGGCGGGAGTGGAGCGGGTGATCGACATTCTGCGCGCGGAATTGACGCTGACGATGCGCCAATGCGGCGCGAAATCGATCGCGGATATCAACCGGTCGTTCCTGGCTTAGCCGCGCTTACATCGCTTGCGAGCCGTCGAGTTTCTGGCCGCTGAGCAACGCGGTCAATTCGCGAAAACGGAATCCGATGAGCGCGCGGAAGATCGCGGCGATGCGGAAGGTGAGGCCGGAGAAAAATCCGTCGTACTTGCTTAAGAATACTGCGGCGCCCAGCGCGCGATCGACGTCGAATAACGCATCCCCGGCGTCCGGATCGGGCTCGTCGTGATAGACGGCGCGAATGCCCGGAAACAGGCGGATCTTCTTCTGCACGCCGAAAATGCGCGCCGCCAGATCCGCATCCGCCCAGAAGTGGCCGAAGCGCGCGTCAAAATAATTCATGCTTTTGAGAAACGATTTGCGGACCATCAGGGCGTCGATGCCGGGATATTCCACGTCCACCGAGTCGCTTTGAAGATCGATCGCGAGAGTCGGGACTTCATCTCCGCGGCAGGCGGCGGCGAGCGTCGCGCGCGTCGGCAGCTCCTGGATCTTCGAAACCGGCCTGTGTTCGGCATCGACCAGCAACGGACAGACCGCGATCGAATCCGCATCGGCGTCGAGGCGCCCGGCGAGCCGCTGGACGGTGTCGGGCGCGACCTCGACGTTCGGCGAAAGAAAAAAAACAAACTCGGCCTTCGCCGTCCGCGTCGCGATATTCCTCGCCTTGGTGGCGCCGAAGTGATGCGGCAGGCGCATCACCACCACCGATTCGTATTCGGTATCGATCCGCCCGCTGTCATCCTGGCTGGCGCAATCGACCACGAGAATTTCCAGGCGCTCGCGATCCTGGGAGCGTTCGAGCGCCCCAATCGCGCGCCGCAGCGCCGCGGCCTGATTGTGGACCACAAGAATCGCGGAGACTTTCGGCTCGACCGGCTCGGGGGCCGGGGGATGCTCCTCGGCGACATTTTCGATCGCCTCTTCGCGCTTTGCGGTCCGTTCCGTGGTTCGACGTCGGGCGAGTGGCATGGACTAGAGGAATGATATCAATCGGCCGCGTTCATCCGCGTGGACGAATGTATCTCCTGCAAACTCCAGACGCGGATGGGATCGCGGCGGCGAGAGGCGATCGCTTCCACCGCCGCGCGCGCGCCGCTCATGGTGGTGATGCAGGGAACCCGATAGGTCACCGCGAATTTGCGAATCGATTTTTCATCGGAGAACGCGTGCGCCCCGCTGGTGGCCGTATAAATGATGAGGTCGAGCGATCCGGCCTTGAGCAGATCCACTGCGTTGGGACGTCCTTCGTTGACTTTGAAGACGGTCTTGACCGTAACGCCCGCCGCGCGAATGGTGGCCGCAGTTCCACGCGTTGCGGTGACTTCGAAACCCAGTTCGGTGAAGCGCCTGGCGAGCGCGACCGCGCTCAGCTTGTCGTGATCGTTGACGCTCAGGAACACGCAGCCTCGATCCGGGAGCGGCGTGCCGGCGCTCAACTGCGCTTTCGCAAACGCTTCGCCGAAATTTTCGCCGACGCCCATCACTTCGCCGGTCGAACGCATCTCAGGACCCAGCGTAGGGTCGACGCCGGGAAATTTGTTGAACGGAAACACCGGCGACTTGACGAAGAACTGCGGGACGTTGAGGACGCCTTTGGCGCCGGTAAACTCGGCGATGCTCCCGCCCAGCATGACGCCCACGGCGATTTTCGGCAGCGGCACGCCGGTCGCTTTACTCACATAAGGCACCGTTCGCGACGCCCGAGGATTGACTTCGAGCACGTACACGGTTCCATCCTTCACGGCGTACTGCACGTTCATCAGGCCGATGACGTGCAGCGCGCGCGCCAAGCGCTCGGTATGCGACCGAATGGTCTCAATTACCGCGGCCGGAAGCGAGGTCGCAGGCAACACGCAACTGGAATCGCCGGAGTGCACGCCCGCTTCTTCGATGTGCTCCATAATGCCGGCGATCAGGACCGCACCCGATCGATCGGCGAGCGCATCGACGTCCACTTCGGTTGCGTTTTCGAGAAACCGGTCGATCAGGACCGGACGGTGCTGCGAAAAAATCACGGCCTCCTGCATATAGCGGCGCACGGTGTCTTCATCGTAAGCGATCACCATGGCGCGGCCGCCCAAAACGTAGCTGGGCCGCACCAGAACGGGGAATCCGATGGATCGCGCGACGGCGCAGGCGTCTTCCACGTTCGTCGCCGAACCGTTTTCCGGCGCCGGAATTTTCAGATCGTCGAGGAGCTTGCCGAAGCGTTTGCGATCCTCGGCGAGGTCGATATTTTCGGGATCGGTACCGATGATGGGCACGCCGGCGGCTTTGAGCGGCAGCGCGAGGGTCAGCGGAGTCTGCCCTCCGAACTGCACGATCACGCCGTCGGGCCTTTCCGTGTCGCAAACATTCAGCACTTCCTCGAGCGTCAACGGCTCGAAGTACAGCCGGTCGCTGGTGTCGTAATCGGTGGATACGGTTTCCGGATTGCAGTTCACCATGATCGATTCGACGCCGAAACTTTGCAGCGCGAAGGACGCGTGGCAGCAGCAATAATCGAACTCGATTCCCTGGCCAATGCGATTCGGCCCACTGCCCAGAATCATGACCTTATTGCGATTCGATGGCGCGGCTTCGCACTCCGATTCGTAGCTCGAATAGAGATACGGCGTGAAGCTTTCAAACTCGGCCGCGCAGGTGTCGACGCGATTGAAGACTGCCCTCACGCCCAACTCCTTGCGCCGGTTTCGCACGGTCAACGCGTCCGTTTTCCAGGCGCGCGCCAGACGCGAATCGGAGATGCCGTCGCGCTTGAACTCGAAAAAATCCTCTCGCGTTGCGCCCTCGATCGAGCGGTCCGCGAGACTCTGTTCGAGGTCCACCTGTTCGCGAACATTGCGCAGGAACCACGGATCGATCGAGGTCAGCGCATGAACCTGATCTTCGGTGTAGCCGCACTCGAACGCGTAGCGAATGTAGCCGAGCCGGTCCGGATTGGGCGTGATCAGCCGCGGCTCAATCAGCTCGCGAACATACCTGGTGGCGCCGTCGGATTTGCCGGTTTCGAGGCTTCGCATGCCCTTGCCCAGCGCCTGTTTGAACGTGCGCCCGATGGCCATCACTTCCCCGACGCTCTTCATCTGCGTGCCCAGAACCGGCTCGGCGCCGGGGAATTTTTCGAACTGCCAGCGCGGAATTTTGACCACGACGTAATCGATGGTCGGCTCGAAACACGCGGGCGTTTTGCGCGTGATGTCGTTCTTGATTTCGTCGAGGCGATAGCCGACGGCGAGCTTCGCAGCGATCTTGGCGATGGGGAATCCGGTCGCCTTCGACGCCAGCGCGGAGCTGCGCGACACGCGCGGGTTCATCTCGACAATCACCATGCGCCCGGTTTTCGGATGGATGGCGAACTGGACGTTCGATCCGCCGGTATCGACGCCGATCTCGCGCAGGCACGCAAGCGAGGCGTCGCGCATCATCTGATATTCGCGATCGGTCAGCGTCTGGGCCGGCGCAACCGTGATCGAATCCCCGGTATGCACGCCCATCGGATCGAAATTTTCAATGGAGCAGACGATGATCGCGTTGTCGGCGAGGTCGCGCATCACCTCCAGCTCGAATTCCTTCCATCCGAGGACGCTTTCCTCGATCAGCACTTCATGCACCGGCGAAAGATCCAGGCCGCGATCGAGGATTTCTTCAAGCTCCTCGCGATTGTAGGCGATGCCCCCGCCCGTTCCACCGAGCGTAAAGCTGGGCCGCAGAATCACCGGGTATCCGATGCGCGCGGCAAATTCCAGACCCTTCGGGACGCTGTTCACCAGTTGCGACTGCGGCAGATCGAGGCCGATCTTCTTCATCGCGTCCTTGAACAGGAGACGGTCTTCGGCTTTCTTGATGGAATCGATTTTCGCGCCGATCAACTCCACGCCATATTTATCGAGCACGCCCGCTTCGGCCAGCGCGACCGACAGATTCAATCCGGTCTGCCCGCCGACGGTCGACAGCAGTGCGTCGGGCCGCTCCCTACGGATCACTTCCTCGGCGAATTCGACGCTCAGCGGCTCGATATAGGTTCGATCGGCCAGCTCCGGATCGGTCATGATGGTGGCCGGATTCGAATTGATCAGAACCACCTGGTAGCCGTCGGCGCGCAGCGCCTTGCACGCCTGCGCGCCCGAATAATCGAATTCGCAGGCCTGGCCGATGACGATCGGCCCGCTGCCGACGATCAGGATTCTATGTAGATCATTTCTGCGCGGCATTTTAACTCTGATCCATCAACTTCACGAAATCCTCGAAGAGGTAGCGCGAGTCGTGCGGACCCGGCGCGGCCTCGGGATGATATTGCACGCAGAAGACCGGATGCTCACGATGGCGAAACCCTTCGAGAGTGTCGTCGTTCAAATTGGTGTGCGTAATTTCGAGCTCATTCAAATTGAGCGAGTCGGGGTCGACCGCGAAACCGTGATTATGCGAGGTGATCTCGACTTTACCCGTGATTTTATTCAGCACCGGATGATTCGCGCCGCGATGCCCGAACTTCAACTTGTAGGTTTTTCCTCCGAGCGCCAGGCCGAGGATCTGATGCCCCAGACAGATTCCGAAAATGGGCACGCGACCGATCAGCTTGTGCACCTGCGCGGCCGGATATTCAAGCGGCTCGGGATCGCCGGGGCCGTTGGACAGAAACACGCCGTTCGGCTGGAGCGCGAGAACATCCTCGGCCGTGGTTCCGGCCGGAACCACCGTGATCCGGCAACCGACGTTGACCAGACGGCGCAGAATGTTGCGTTTGATTCCGAAATCGTAAGCGACCACGTGGAATCGCGGTGGCGCGGAATCGTTTTCGAGATCCGACGGCGAGCACGGCTCGACGCCTTGAATCCATTCGTAACGCGCGGGCGTGGAAACGCGCGTCGCCAGATCGAGACCCGCCATCGACGGAGAATTTTTCGCGCGCTCGACCAGTTCTTTTGCGTCCGTCGATTTGGCGGAAAGCACGCCGCGCATTACGCCGCGCGATCGAAGATGGCGCACCAAGGCTCGCGTATCGATGCCGGCGACCACCGGCACGTGATTCGCGGTTAGAAATTCCTGCGCGGTTTCCTCAGCACGCCAGTTGCTAGCCAGCGGAGAAAATTCGCGCACCACTAACCCCTCTATATAAGGACGTGCGGACTCATTATCGGAAACATTAGCGCCGTAATTTCCAATCTCCGGATTGGTCAGAACCACGATCTGTCCCGAGTAAGACGGGTCCGTGAACACCTCCTGGTATCCGGTGATGGCCGTGTTGAAAACGACCTCGCCGGTCCGTTCGACAGGCGCACCAAAACTGCTACCCTCGAAGACTGTACCGTCTTCCAGGGCGAGAACTGCGGCGTTCAATTGGCTGGAGCCTCCAGGATGTCGTTGACGTGCGTGGAGAGTAAATCTTATTTCACCACATCCGGCGCGGCTTGCGCATCTCCCGGAAGCGGTTTCTTATCGGGCGCCACGAAAATGTTTCGAGCAGCGGGGGTCGCGAGCAGCTCTGCCGAATAAAATTCATTCAGATATTCAGGATCAAGCAGCGCATCGGACGACGGCGCGTGCGCGACCAGTCGCATCCACGCGATGGTAATCGTGTGGTGATACTTCTCACTGACTCCAAGGTGCTCGGCGTAACGCCGGATCGCGCTGGCGATGCGCGGCTCCGCATCGTGCGCCCCGTAACGCCGCACATAATACCGCGCCAGGCGGACGTGGTCGCGATGATGAAACTCCTCCTTCGGAATTTCGTAGCGCTCGAAGGCACGCGCGAACTGTTCATCACACATTTCACCCGAGGTCATTTCACCAGCATGGCATCATCCCGTACACTGAAAATTACCCGATGATTACGGAGGCCGTTACTGCCACGTTCGCCCGGCTCGACCTCGATTCCGGCGCATCGCTCGCTCCGGTCGAGGTCGCCTATGAAACCTATGGAGTGTTGAACGCGGAAAAATCGAATGCGATCCTGGTCGCGCACGCTTTTTCCGGCGACGCGCACGCCGCGGGCGAAGGCGGATGGTGGGCGAACATGATCGGCCCGGGCAAGGGTTTCGATACCGATCGGTATTTCGTCATCTGTTCGAACATTCTCGGCGGGTGCAAGGGCACCACCGGGCCCGGATCGATCAACCCCGAAACCGGTTGTCCGTGGGCGATGACGTTTCCGGTGGTGACCGTCGGCGACATCGTGCGCCTGCAAAAAATGCTGATCGATCATTTGGGCATCGAGCGGCTCCTCGCGGTGGCGGGAGGATCGATGGGCGGGATGCAGGCTCTCGAATGGGCGGTCGCGTATCCGGACCATGTGGCCGCCGCGATTCCCATTGCCACGACTGCGCGCCACAGCGCTCAACAGATCGCGTTCAACGAGGTCGGCCGCCAGGCGATCATGGCCGATCCGGACTGGAATAACGGGAATTATTACAGCTCGCGTCCGCCGGCCCGCGGGCTGGCGGTTGCGCGGATGGTGGGGCACATCACTTATATGAGCGACGAGAGCATGCGCCAGAAATTCGGCCGGCGCCTTCGCTCGCCCGATCAGTTCGAGGTCGAAAGCTACCTGCAATATCGCGGCAGTCAATTTGTCGACCGGTTCGACGCGAATTCCTACATCTACATTACGCGCGCGATGGATTCGTTCGATCTCACCGAGCGCGGCACGCTCGCCTCGCTGTTCGAGCGCGTCCGCACGCGTTTTCTGGTTCTGAGCTTCACTTCCGATTGGCTCTATCCGAGTTACCAATCGCAGGAAATCGTCAGCGCGCTGCGGAGCCGCAATTGCGATGTCGCCTATTGCAATCTCACTTCGAATTACGGCCACGATGCGTTCCTGGTGGAAGTGAACGAACAGGCCGAGCTGGTTCGCGGATTCCTTTCGAGCACCTTCCGGGAGGCGGCGTAGCGTGCTCGAAGTCTACGGGCGCAGCGACTACGCGATCATCGGCGAACTGGTCGAGCCGGGAACGCGCGTGCTCGATCTGGGGTGCGGGGAAGGGGAATTGCTGGCGTGGCTCAAAGAAAATAAGAACGTGGATGGCCGCGGCGTCGAACTGACCGGGGCAAAAGTGCGCAAGGCGATCGCGCGCGGCGTTTCGGTGTATCAAGGCGACCTCGAATCCGCGCTCGACGATTATCCGGAGCACGCCTTCGACTATGTGATCCTCAGCCAGACACTTCAGGAAACGCGCGATCCGCTGCGCGTCTTGCGCAGCATGCTGCGCATCGGACGACGGGCCGTGGTCGCCTTCCCGAATTTTGGCCACTGGACGATGCGCTTTTCGCACCTTTGGAGCGGCCGCGCGCCGCGCACGAAATTGTTTCCGCACGAATGGTACGATTCGCCGAACATCCATTTTCTGACGGTGCTCGATTTCGAGGCGCTGGCGCATAAAGAAAATTGGCACGTGGAGCGGCGCATTTTTCTGTCCGGCCATCGGCAGGTTCGATTTCTGCCGAACCTGACTGCGGAAAATGCGGTATTTTTGTTTTCAAGGGCCGAATCGCCACGGTGAAGCGCGGCTGCATCAAGACCGGAAGCGGATCCAATGGGACGCGATTTCGGGCGTCAACAACCGGAGGTTCAAGAATGAGTAAATCCGTCATTGTTCTGATGTTCGCCGCGGGCGTTTTCGCGCGCGCCGACTTCAGCTACACGACAGTGCGGCAGGGCGCGACCAATGAAGCTCCCACCAAGCACTATCTCAAAGGTCAGAAGATGCTGACCGACAACGGGCGTACCACCACGATCATGGATTTCGACGCGCAGACGATCACGACCGTCAACAACGCCGACAAAACCTATCGCGTTCGTAATTTTTCGGAGCTCGGTCCGGCGGGCGCCGAGATTGGCGTCCAGGCCGACGTAAAATCCACGGGCCAGAAGAAAACCGTCAACGGGTTCAACGCAAGCGAAGTCGTGATGACCATGCAGGCCGATACGACGGCGTCCCGCGGCCCCATGAAGATGCAGATGGAAGTGCACCTCTGGGTGTCGCCTGACGTCCCCGGCGTCCAGGAGCTTCGCGCCTTTTACAAGCGGAACCTCAGCAAGTTCCCATGGGCGGCGATGGCGCAGGGCGGCGGCAATCCCAGCCTGCAGAAAGCCATGGCGGATCTTCAGCGCAAGATGGCGGAGTTGGACGGAATCCCCGTCCTCGAATCGATCAAAATTGGTGGTGGTGGCGGAGGGATGTCGGACGCGCAGTCCGCGCAGATGGCGCAGGCTCGCGCGCGGCTGGAAGAAATGCAGAAGCAGGGCGGACAGCAGGCGCAGATGGCCGCTCAGGCTCTGGCGCGAATGGGGGCGGCGTCCGGCGGCTCGGGGATGGAGATGGTCATCGAATCGTCGAATTTCTCCACCGCATCGATTCCCGATTCCGTGTTTGCGATTCCGGCGGGGTATCGCCAGGCCGAAAAGTAAATTAGCGAATCTTTTCGTCCCGCTCGACTTTGCCGTCGCGGATGTGGATCACGCGATTGGCGTGCATGGCGATATCGTGCTCGTGGGTCACCAGCACAATGGTGTTGCCCTGATTGTGCAGGCGCTCGAACAGCGCCATGATTTCGATTCCCGTGGCGGTGTCGAGCGCGCCGGTGGGCTCATCGGCCAACAGAATGGACGGATTGTTCACCAGCGCGCGGGCCACCGCCACGCGCTGGCGCTGGCCGCCGGAGAGTTCGCTCGGCTTGTGCAGCATCCGTTGTTCGAGATCGACGGCGCGCAGCGCCTTCTTGGCTTGCTCTTCACGATCCCGCTTGGCCAGACCTGCGTAAATCAGCGGCAGCTCGACGTTGTGCAGCGCCGTCGCACGCGCCAGCAGATTGAAGGTCTGGAAAACGAATCCGATTTCCTTGTTGCGGATGCGCGCCAGCTCGTCGTCGTCCATGTCGCTGACCAGTTTGCCGGCCAGGTAATACAAACCCGAGGTCGGCGAATCCAGGCACCCGATCAGATTCATCAGCGTCGATTTGCCGGAGCCCGATGGCCCCATGATCGCGACGTACTCGCCCTTCTTGATCTCGATGTCGATGCCCGAAACCGCGTGAATGGTCTGATCGCCCATCACATAGGTCTTATAAAGGTCCCAGGTGCGGATGATGACGCCATCACGTTTCAGCTGTTCGCCGCGCTCGACCTTATCGAGGACTGCCGCCTGTGCCATTCTGCCTTTATTTTATCGGCTCTGCGCTAACTGACCGCGGCCACCGGAGGCCGGTTGTCGATCTTGACGCGCGCGTCGTTGCGGATGGTGCGGATCACTTTGTAGCTGCCGGTGATGATCTGGTCGCCGTCCTGCAAGCCTCCGAGCACTTCAATATCGCTGGTGCCGGTGATCCCGGTGTCCACCTTGCGGAATTCCGCGCGGCCGTTGTTGACGACGAACACACCCTGAATTTCCTCATTCCCGGACTTGTCGTTCGGCGCGACATTGGCGGCCATTACGCCATCCTTGGGCGCCGGTTCGAGATCCATTTTCTTGCGAACGGTCAGCGCCTGAATCGGAATCGACAGCGCGTTGTGGCGCGTCGCCGTCACGATTTTCGCCGAGCAGGATAGCCCGGGACGGATATCGTCGGGCGGCAGATCGAGCGCGATGACCACTTTGAAATCCTTTGCCTCCTGGCTCGACGTCGCGCTGGCCGACGCCGCGAGCCCCGAAGATCGCAAAATGGCCGTGTCGCCGATCTCGATCACTTTGCCGACGAAGGTGCGATTCGGAATCGCGTCGATGCTGACGTTCGCGGTCTGGCCGACATGCACGCTGATGATGTCGGTTTCGTCCACTTTGACCTCGGCCGTGATCAGCGACATATCGGCGATAGTCATGATGGTGGACGCGGCCGAGTTTTGCACGCCCGGCACCACCGTTTCTCCGACGCGCACGGGCAAGTCGGTCACCACACCATCAAGGGGGGCGACCGCATCGTATTTCGCCAGTACGTCGTCCAGGCGGGCCAGGCCGGCCTGTACTTGCGCGACTCTGCGTTGGCTGGATGCAAGCTGCGCCGCGGTCTGGTCGCGCTGCACTTTCATCTGCGACAGCCGCGCTTCATTCTCGCGGACGCTGGCCGTCGCGGAGTCGTAATCCGCTTTCTTCTGATCGTAATCCTGCTTGGCGATCAGGTTGTACTGATACATTTTCTGGGCGTTGTCGAGCAACATTTTCGACCGGTTCTGTTCCGTGCGGAACCGTTCGAGCGTCGCCTGGGCCGTCTTGATGCTCTCATCGGCGGAGCGCAACGCCTCTTCGGCCGCCGCCGAATCGGCCTGCGCGGAAGCGACTCCGGCTTTCTGCGCCGCCACATCGGCTTGCGCCTGCACGTGCTCGATGCGCGCCACCACCTGATTCTTGCGGACGTGATCGCCTTCTTTCACCAGCAACTCCAGAATCCGGCCTTGCGCGTTGGCTCCGATGTTTATGTAGTTTTTCGGCTTGATTTCACCCGATGCGGTCACCAGCGCGGTCAGATCCGAGCGAACCGCCACGCCCGTTTGCACGGTTACCAGATCCCTCTGGCTCCATCGCATGCCGAACGTGATGCCGGCTCCGATCAGGAGACAGAGCAGGACCAGCAGTATTATCTTCGACTTACGTTTCACTTCGGGGTTCCCTCGCCAGTGATTACTTACGAGCGCCGAGGCTCAAAAGTTCGTTTGAACACTTCTGTACCAATTATAAGACGAATCGACAGAGCATTTTGTGGCTAAAGGAGTGTAAAAGTTCGGGTTGTCTTGGCGAAGACGGCGTGACTGCGGGAAAGACCTGATTCGAATCGGATTTTCGCGGGCATTTCCACCCGCGCTTCGCGGCGAGTACTATAGAAGTTTCCATGAAACTTCCAGACATTCCCCTGAAGAGCTATACCATTACTCAAGGCCGCGACCGCTCTCCGGCTCGCGCGATGCTCAAGGCCATCGGATTCTCGGACGAGGATTTGAAGAAGCCGATCATCGGCGTCGCCAATACGTGGATCGAGACCATGCCGTGCAACTTCAACCTGCGCGCGCTCGCCGAACATGTCAAGGCCGGCGTGCGCGAAGCCGGCGGCACGCCGATGGAGTTCAACACCATTGCCATCAGCGACGGCGTGACCATGGGCACCGAAGGCATGAAAGCGTCGCTGGTGAGCCGCGATCTCATCGCGGACTCGATCGAACTGGTCGCGCGCGGCCATATGTTCGACGGAATTGTCGCGCTGGTCGCCTGCGATAAAACCATCCCCGGAGCGGCGATGGCGCTGCTGCGGTTGAATACGCCCGGCGTCGTGCTCTACGGCGGATCGATCATGCCCGGCCACTATCACGGCCGCGATCTGACGATTCAGGACGTTTTCGAAGCGGTGGGCGCAAACGCGGCCGGGCGCATCAGCGATCGGGAGTTGCTGGAGATTGAAAACGCCGCCTGTCCCGGCGCCGGAGCCTGCGGCGGCCAGTTCACCGCCAACACGATGGCGACGGTGATGGAGATGATCGGCCTGGCGCCGATGAATACCGCCGCGGTGCCGCAGGTGGACCCGCGCAAGGCGCAGGTCGCGTTTCGATGCGGGCAAATCGCCGTCGACGCCGTGCGCGCCGACCGCAAGCCGCGCCAGATCGCCACGCGCAAGGCGTTTGAGAACGCGATCGCGTCGGTCGCGGCCAGTGGAGGATCCACCAACGCGGTGCTGCATCTGCTCGCCATGGCTCGCGACGCTCAAGTCGAATTGTCGATCGACGATTTCGAGGAGATCAGCTCGCGCACCCCGCTGTTGGTCGATTTGAAACCCGCCGGCCGGTTCGTCGCCGTGGACGTCGATAAAGCCGGCGGCATGGCAGTGATCGCGCAGCGCCTTGCCGACGGGAAATTCGTGGACGCATCGGTGCTGACCGTTACCGGTCGCACCTTCGGCGAAGAGGCAGCCGACGCCAAGGAAACACCGGGGCAGGAAGTGATTCGTCCCTTATCGAACCCGATCAAATCGACCGGCGGTCTTGTGATTTTGAAAGGCAATCTTGCGCCCGAAGGGGGCGTGATCAAGGTGACCGGGCTCGATCGGAAGAACCAGCGCGGCGCCGCGCGTGTATTCAATTGCGAAGAGGACGCGATGCACGCCGTCACGGGCGGGAAAATTCAGGCGGGCGACGTCGTTGTCATTCGTTACGAAGGTCCGCGCGGCGGTCCGGGAATGCGGGAGATGCTCGGCGTCACCAGTGCGATTGTGGGTGCGGGTTTGAGCGAGAGCGTCGCGCTGATCACCGACGGCCGGTTCAGCGGGGCCACGCGCGGTTTCATGGTCGGCCACGTTGCGCCCGAAGCCGCGGCCGGCGGACCGATCGCCGCGGTTCAGGACGGGGATTCGATCCTGCTCGATATCGAGAATCGCCGGATCGAGCTGGAGATTTCCCCCGAGGAGTTGACCGCCCGCCTGTATGCCTGGAAAGCGCCGGAGCCGAAATACACCTCCGGCGTGTTCCAAAAATACGTGAACATGGTGGGCTCGGCCGCGCGCGGCGCCGTAACGAGTTAGCTTGCTTTTTCGGGGGTCGCCGCGCTGGCGAGATGCGGCGTGATCATCTTGAGCACTTCCGGCTTCGGCATTGCGCCGACGCGCTGGTCCACAACCTTGCCGCCTTTGAACAGCAGCAGCGTTGGGATGCCGCGCACCTGGTAACGCATCGCGGTCGCGGGATTCTCGTCCGTGTTGATCTTTCCGATCTTGACCTTACCGGCGTACTCCGCGGCGAGTGCGTCCACGGTGGGTCCCATGGCCTTGCAGGGTCCGCACCACGGCGCCCAGAAATCCACCAACACGGGGACTTCCGCGTTCAGCACGTCCTGGTCGAACGCGCCGTCGGTAAACGTCAAAGTATGCCCACTCGCGCCCTCGGTAGTCAAAGTATGCTCACTAGCCATAAGTTGTTTAAAGCTCCGTTACTTATGATGCTCGAAGCGGGGGTTTCGATGCAACTTTACCGCCCACTTGCTAACGACCGGTACAAGTCTTGATACTTCGCGGCCGAAGCATCCCATGAGAAATCATCCGCCATCCCATGGCGCATTCTAGCCATCCACCCTTCGCGATCCTGGTACGCTTCTAACGCGGCGCCAACCGCCTCCGAAAGCGCCACCGGCGAATAGTCGTAGAATTTGAAGCCCGCCTCGTCGTCCACCGAATCCGCCAGGCCGCCGGTCGCGCGCACGATCGGCACCGTGCCGTAGCGCAGGCTGTACATTTGGTTCAATCCGCTGGGCTCGTAGCGGCTCGGCATCAGGAACATGTCGGCGCCCGCCTCGATCCGGTGCGCCAGGCCGTTGTCATAACCGATCCGCACACCGAATCGGTCCGGCCGCGCGTAGGCGAAATACCGGAACATATCCTCGTAATGCCGCTCGCCCGATCCCAGCACCACCATCCCCACGTTCTGCTCCACCAACGGCTGGGCGATCTCGCCCACCAGATCGAGCCCCTTTTGATAGACGAATCGTGACACGATGCCGACCAGCGGTCTATCCATGTCGGGCGGCAGCCGCATCTCCTCGATCAGCGCCATTTTGCAATGCGCTTTCCCGGACACGTCGTCGCACGAATAGTTCGCCGGGAGATAACGGTCGGTTTGCGGGTTCCATTCGTCGTAATCGATGCCGTTGAGGATTCCGGTCAGCTTATAGGCTCGAGAGCGAAGCAGCCCGTCGAAGCTGAATCCGTACTCGGGAGTCTGAATCTCACGCGCGTAAGTCGGGCTGACGGTGGTGATCGCGTCGGACCACACGACGCCCGCTTTCAAAAAGCTGAGGCGGCCGTAAAATTCGAGCCCTTCGGGATGAAACAACCCCGGATCGAGCCCCAGATCGCCCAGAACGGACGCCGGGAAATTTCCCTGATAGCCGAGATTGTGGATGGTCAACAGGCACCGCGCACTGTAAAAGGTCGGATCGCGGGCGAACGCCGTCCGGAGATATGCCGCCAGGAGGCCCGCCGGCCAGTCGTGGGCGTGCAAAACATCGGCGCGAAAAATGTTTCGGGAGATTTCCAGCGCGGCGCGATTCAGCAGTGCAAACCGGAGGTGATTGTCGGTGTAATCCCAATTGTTTTCGTTGTAAATTCCGGCGCGATCATAGAGCGGCGGACAATCGACGAAGAGATAGCGCACGCCCTGGCGGCGGACTTCATCGATCGCCGCGAGGAATCGATGCGGCCCGATCTGGAGCGGCATCTCGTGCCAGACGCGCGCTGCGCCGTCGATCCGGGCGCTGCGATAACGCGGCATTACGACGGCAACCTCTTCGCCCCTGTGCACCAGCGCGGCCGGGAGCGAGCCGAGCACGTCGCCCAGCCCGCCCGTTTTCGCAAACGGCGAAGCTTCGGCTGTCACCATCAGAATGCGGGGCATGAGCTTCTTATTTTAGACGCTTCAGCAAATTTTTCTGCACTTTGCCGAGAGCGTTTCGCGGAAGTTTTTCCACCGCCTCGAAGCGTCGCGGGACCTTGAATGATGCCAGCTTCTCGCGGCATCGCGCTTCGATCGAGGCCGCATCCAGTTCGCCGCGCATGACGAGGTAGGCAACCGGAATTTCTCCGCGCACGCGATCCGCTTCGGCCACCACCGCAGCCTCGGCGATCTCCGGCTGTTCCATGAGGAAATCCTCGATCTCGCGCGGATAAATGTTGAAGCCGCCGGAAATAATCAGGTCGCTCTTTCGCCCGCACAAGGTGTAATAGCCGTCTGCGGAGCGCATGGCGATGTCGCCGGTGCGGAACCAGCCCTCTGAAAACGCCGCCCGTGTCGCGTCGTCTCTACGCCAATAGCCCGCGAAAACGTTCGGCCCTTTCACCCACAGCTCGCCGTCTTCGTCGATGCGCGCCGAAACTCCCGGCAGAGGGAAACCGACCGTTCCCGGCCGCCGCTCGCCCGCATACGGATTCGACATGTTCATCATCGTCTCGGTCATGCCGTAGCGTTCGAGGATGGTGTGCCCGAACAGCTTGCGAAAATCCTTCAGCACTTGCGCGGGTAGCGGAGCCGAGCCCGAAACGAATAGCCGCATGGATTCGCCGATCTCCCGAGCCGTATCGCGAGGAGTCTCCAGCAGACGAACATACATCGCCGGCACGCCAAAAAACAGAGTCGGCAGAAAATGGAGGAACTGTGCCGCGGCCTTTTGATGCTCGAATCGTTCGAGCAGCCGCATCCGGCAGCCCGACATCAGCCAGCAGTGCAGCCCATTGCCCAGCGCGTGGATATGAAACAGCGGCAACGCGAGCAGCAGACGGTCGTTCGTCGAAATCTGCCAGCAAGTGAGCAAATTCACCGCATTCGCCGCAAAATTGTTATGCGTGAGGACGGCTCCCTTGCTGGTTCCCGTCGTGCCCGAAGTGTAAACCAGAGCCGCGGGCGTGTCCCCATCCAGCGCGGGAAATTCAACCGCCGGAAAGGCCTGCCCCGGATCGAGCAACCCCGGCAACTCATGTTCGGTGATCACCATTTTCGGCCCCGCGTCGCTCACGATGTGCGAAATTTCGCGCTCGCGATACAGAATGTTGATCGGCACGAAAATCACGCCCAGCTTCACGCAGGCCAGGTACAGATCGATCAGCTCGATACGATTCGCAAGATAAACGCACAACCGGTCGCCGATGGTTAAGCCGCGCGCGGCGAGCGCATGCGCCGCAAGGTCACTGCGCGCGTCAATTTCCTGGAACGTGTACTCTCGTCCCGCCCATTCGAGGGCGATCTCCTCGGCGCGATTCTTCAAGGAAAGGTCGAATAATTGTCGAAGCTGCATTTCGAGTCCTGTAACGCGAACGCAGCAACCATTTTAGCGGTCGCCCAAGGCTCAGCCGTGACGGATCAATCCTGCTGCTGTTGCGGCGGCGGCTGCGGCGGGGGCGTTGCATTTGTCGACGGTCCGAAGCTGGAGGGACTGAGGCTGAATCCCGACGAGGAGCCGGATTGCTGCCCCGGTTGCTGGCCGGGTTGCTGGCCTTGTCCAGGTTGCGTGGGCTGCTGAGCTCCCGGCGCAGGCTGCTGGCCGGGCGTCCCCTGCTTCAGGTCGAAAATAAATTCCCATTCCTGATACTTTTGATGGTCCTTATACACCTTGATGCTGGGACCTTTAAACGTAGTCGCGACTCCCGCGAGTGCGGTCCCGCCCGCAATCCCCGAACCGAAGTTGGAATCAGTCGACGGTTGGCGCGGCGTCGTCAGCATGCTCTGAATCATCCCGACCGCGGCATTGGGGGGATTTGGGCCTGATCCGGTCTGCGGCTGAAACTGATTCGGTTGCACGTAGCTTTGCGTGGGCACCTGGCCCGGGATCTGTCCCGGCACCGGCAGCCCGTTGGACCCGAATCCGTTCGTGTTTTGCGGGTTGATCTGATTCTGGTCGGGGATCTGTCCCGGCAAACCCGGCTGATAAGCTCCCGGAAACCCACTATTCGACGATTGCCCAGGAAATTGCTGTCCTGGAAATTGCCCCGGAAGTTGCTGCCCCGGAAGACCCGGAAGTTGTTGACCAGGAATCTGCTGGCCCGGATACTGTTGGCCCGGATATTGTTGGCCCGGATATTGTTGGCCAGAGTACGGTTGACCCGGATACGCTTGGCCCGGAACCTGTCCTGGCTGCCCGTTCTGCCCGGTCGCCGGCACTAGCGCGATCGGCGGCCAGTATTTCGGATCGTTCGGATCCGGCGGATCGGTGCTGTTGGACGGGAGGGCATTGGGCGGCGGCGTCAACGGGCTATCGCTCGGCCGGCGCAGCACCATGGGGTTCACCTCGGGCGGACCTGGTGGCGCGTTCGACGTTCCGCTGGCGCCCGTGGTGGACGTGTTGGTCGTCGTCGACGTGCTGGTCGTCGTCGACGTGCTGGTGGACGAGCCGAAAGTGCTGGAATTTCCGAACGTGGTGGAGGTGCCGAATGTTCTCGCAGTCCCGAAAGTCCCGCTGGAGCCAGATGCGCCCGGCGCGGGGGAAGCTCCGGATGCGCCCGATGCCCCGGCTGGAGCCGGTGGTTTCTGTACCAGAGAATCGGTCAACTGTCCGGCGCCATTGACATGAATCAGGCGCCATTCGTCCTTGCCGGTGAGCGGATCGATATAGCGGCGGCGCAAATATCGATGATTATTCGTGTTTTCGAGGTCTTCGATTTTCGAGGGATACTTCTTGTACGCGACGAAATAGAGCTGGATGCCGCGCACGTATTGCTGGCCGCGATCGATCAGCAACTGCTCTTTTTCGCGCTGGCTTTCAAACGCCACCCGCGGCATCTGCTGATACAGCATGATCGCCACCGCGGCAGCCATCAGGAACACCAGCAGCAACGCAAATCCACGCTCGCTTCTCGGGTTCGGGCCGCGTTTCATCCCGGTAATTCCTCCACCAGCGGAATGGTCTGCTGATGCTTCGTGGTGGTGTCTTCCACTACTGCCGAGTTTACTCCGATCCGGATCACCTTGTAGCGATTCTGGATGGTATCGTTCTCGCCGGCCACGAAAATATCATCGCCGTTGATAAAGAATGCGCGCCGCGCTCCGTTCTTCGCCGCGCTCGAATAGCCATAAAACTTGAGCGGGATCGGCGGAGGCGGCGGAGGCCCGGGCGGCTTGGCCGGCTCGGCCGATTTGCCCGGTTCCCCTTTGCTCGCCGCGGTCGTCAACGGACCGGGATGCAACGGATCGACCTTGGGAGCCGGCGGCGGAGGCGGCTGGCCGAAGTCGAACAGACTGCGCGCGCCGCCCTCCATGGCGACAGTTTTCAATTTGGCGAGCAATTCCAGCTTCAGCGTCGGATCGATCTTGCTGACGTCGGTGTTGTCGGGGAGTTTCAGGGTCGGCCGAAAATCCTCGACCCGCGGCTGCCCGTTCGCGGTTCGATGCGGCGGCATGATCGAAGCAGGCCCGGAAGCGGGCGCCGAAGAAGGCGCCGTTCTGGGACCCAGCGCGCCGGGCGACACGGCCTTTGCCGGCGCGGTCTGTGGAGCCGATGGTGTGCTCGATGACGAAGACGAACTATTCCAGATGAAAACGCCGGCGAGCACTGCCAAAGCCGCGCCGAGCAATGCGACCTTCTTCTTGTCTTCGGCACCGATTTTCGAGGGGATCAGGTTCATTCGCCGGCGCTCTTTTCGGGTGTGCTCTGGAACGCCGATCCGTCGTCGCGAACGAACGTGTCCAGCTTCAGGTTCACGCTAATCAGTTTGCCGGGCCCCTGCATCGGCGCCGCGTTCAAGGATTCGATAATCAGCATCGTCGGCGACCGGTCGATTTCATGCACGAAGCTGAGCACGTCGCCATAGGTGCCTTCATACGCCGCGTTGATGCTCATGAGACTCAGCGTGTCCGAGCCTTCGATCGGTTCGAGCGAGTAAGAAGCCTCGCGCGCCTTGATTTTGGTCTGCGATGCGGCCGCTTCCAGGTCTGCAATCACGGTGGAAAATGCCGTGCGGGCGGGCAGAAAATAAATGTTTGAGAACTGGTCGCCTTCCGAGCGCCCTTTTTCGACCGACGCCGCATGTTGCCGCGTCGCCTGGAGCGCAATCGTTCGCGACTTTACCTGCGCTTCCAGGCTCATGAACTGCCGCTGCAGGTCCTCCGCCGATCCGCCGGGAGGGAACAACACGAATCCCGCCGCCACCAGGTTCGCGGCCAGCAACACGCCCACGACGCCCCGCACCATCGTCTGCGGATCCCGCCAGCTAAAGCTTCTGCGCATAATTCACCGTCAGGCGATAGCGATAGAGAGGCTCGTTTTGCGAAGGCGGCAGCGAACTGTGCACCTCCACAGGGCCGAACCGCGGCGATTCTTCCAGCCGCTTGAACAGTCCGAACACGGCCGGCGGTTCCTTCGCTCCCACTACCATGTCGAGCAAGACCTGGTTCTGCGAATTGATCTGCGGCAGGCGCACAGAAATCAGCGCCACGTTGTACGGCATCACCTGCTCGAGATCGGAAAAGATCCGCGTCCAACTGATCGATTTGCGCTCGATGAGTTGATTCAGCAGGACGCTGCGTTCGAGCACCACCGCGTTCTGCGGCTCGTGCAGAAACGAATCGAGCTTGGTTTCCTCGGTCGCGATCGAGCGCAGTTGCGTGTTCAAGCGCGCGACGGCGACGCGCGTGTCGCGCGCGCGCTGGCGCTCGGAAACAATCAGGAACACGAGTACGCACACCAGGCCGGCCAAGAGCAACGCGCAGATGCTGGATGCGATCAGCATCGGCCGGTCTTTGCGGAACGGTTCGCTCGCGAGGTTGATCGGAATGCGCATTAATTTTGCGACTCCAGATACCCGAGCAATCCGGCGTTAAACGCGCCCGGCGCGCCGAACCGGCTGCGCAGCGTTTCGATCTCACAGCGCAATCCCGACGGAGCCTGCGCGATTCCGCACAGGATCAATTTCGAAACTGGCGTGCCCAGCTCGTCCTCGACGTAGGCAAACGTCGGATGCAGCACGCCCAGAATCTCCTCTTCGCCCGATTCCTCGAGCGTCACGCAGCGGAACAGCTTGATCGCGTTTCCGGAAAGCGCAGCCACAGTCATCGCGCGCCCGGCGACCTTCGCCACTACGGCCACGCCCGTTCCCTCATACAGATTCAGCGCCGCCAGCGTCGAGGTCGTGACCACTCCGGGTTCAAATCCCGCCGAGCGGAACAGCGCTTCATATCGCGCGATCACCTCGACGGCGACCGTCACGGCCAGCACCTCGACTCCCTTTTTCTCGGCTTTGTTTGACGAAGCCGGCTGGACCCAATAGCTGACCGCGGCCGAATCGATATCGAAAGGAATCGTCTTCTTCACGCGAAACTTGACCAGCGAGAGCTGCTCCTCGGCGGACGAAGGAAACGAATCGAAATCGAGCACGCTGACGCGCGCCGCATAATCCGGCAGGATCACGGCGGCGGGCCGGCGCTTCCTTGAACCGCCCGAAGGACAAAGCCGGGCAAGCATCGCACTGACAATTTCGGGCCGCAGTACGTTGTCTTCGACCGGCGACACCAGTAGCGTTCCGGGCTCGAAAGGTTGAAATCCGGTCTCGGTGCCTTGCGCGAAAGCGATGCCGGCTTCGGAAAGCTCGAACAAATGACGCGGCGGAGGATCCTTTACCAGTCCCGAGATCATGCTTAGAAAACCCATCCCGTCTTTTTGTGCACTCCGCGTCTTAACCCTCGATGAACGTGACCTTGTTGATCTCTTTAAGTGTCGTGATTCCGTCGCGCGCCTTATCGAGCGCCGATTCGCGCAGGAAGGTCATCCCCTCCTCGCGCGCAGCGCGGCGAATCTCCGACGCCGGCCGTTTGCCGAGAATCATTTCGCGAATCTGCTCGCTCAAATCCAGCAACTCGTGAATCGCGCTGCGCCCCCGGAATCCGGTCCCGCCGCATTCAAAACAGCCCGCTCCTTCATAGAACGTCACCTGCCGCCAGTCTTCCAGATGCAGCCCGCTTTCGATCAGGTATTCGTCCGGATACTTGACGGCTTTCTTGCAATGCGGGCAGATTACGCGCACCAATCTCTGGGCCAGAATGCAATTGAGGGCGGAGACAAAGTTGTACGGTTCGACCCCCATGTTCAAGAATCGCCCGAGCACATCGAGCACGTTGTTGGCGTGAACCGTGGTGAACACCAGGTGGCCGGTGAGCGCCGCGTTGATCGCGATCTGCGCGGTTTCCTGGGCGCGAATCTCGCCCACCATGATTTTATCGGGATCGTGGCGCAGAATCGAACGCAGCCCGCGCGCGAACGTCAGTCCCTTTTTCTCGTTCACCGGAATCTGCGTGATGCCCTTGATCTGATATTCGACCGGATCTTCGATGGTGATGATCTTGTCTTCGTCGTTCTTGATCTCGCTCAGTCCGGCGTACAGCGTGGTAGTCTTGCCCGAACCGGTCGGCCCGGTCACCAGCACCATCCCGTAAGGCTCCTTGATATAGCGCCGGTACTTGACCAGATCGGCGTCGGAAAACCCGACCACGTCGAGCGTCAGCTTCGCGAACTTCTCGCTCATCGATTCTTTATCGAGAACGCGAAGCACGGCGTCTTCGCCGTGAATGGTGGGCATGATCGAGACGCGGAAATCGATCAGGCGGCTTTTGTAGCGCACGCGGAAGCGGCCGTCCTGTGGCACGCGGCGCTCGGCGATATCCAGTTCGCTCATCACCTTGATGCGCGAAATGATGGTCGAGTGCCAGTCCTTCGAAATGGGCGGCATCGCATAATGCAGCACGCCATCGATGCGATATTTGATGGCCACTTCCTGATCGCGCGTTTCGATGTGAATATCGCTCGCGCGCCGTTCGAGCGCGTTGAAGATGGTGGTGTCCACCAGCTTGATCACCGGCGCAATGTCGGAATCGGCGGCGCTGAGCTTGTCGATCGAGAGCGTCTCTTCGGGATTCTCTTCTTCCCCGACGACGTCCAGCGTGAAACCTTCGGTGACCTCTTCAAGCACGCGCTGGGATTGTTCGGTTTTCTTGAGCAGGTCGGAAATCTGCGAAAGCGTGGCGACCTTAACGCGCAGTTTCTTGCCGAGCAGCACGGCCAGCTCGTCGATCAGACTCAAGTTGCGCGGATCGGCGAGCGCGATCTCGAGCGAACCGTTATGTGCCTGAATCGGCACGAAGTTATAGCGGAACATCAGATCGACCGGGATGGAATGGAACAGGTCGTGATCGATGCGGGTTTCGCGAAGGTCGACAAATTCGTGATAATAGCGCTCGGCAATCGCGCGTGCACGTGCGATTTCCTGCGCCGGGTCCGGGGGAATCAGTCGATCGGTTGCCGCCATATCAATGAGTTAGCCCCGCACACTAAGAGCGGGCTCCTATAGGTACGACGTAAGCCGAGCGGTCGGCGTGCAGGTTCAATCTTGAATCCCGACGGATCGGATTTACGTGCGGATCGAATCCGCCAGCGAGAAAATCGGTAAATACAACGAAATGAGCACAAAAGCGACGAAAATGCCCATAAAGATCATGATCGCGGGTTCGATCAGGCTGAGTGCCGCGGTAGTTCTGGTCGCGACGTCGTCCTCGTAAAACTCCGCGACGCTGCCGAGCATGGAGGGCAACGCGCCGGTCGATTCGCCGACCTCGATCATGTCGATCGAAAGCGCTGGAAACACCTTGGTTTGCCGAAGCGACTGCGAAAGCGACTGCCCTTCGCGCACCGTCTTCACCGCCTGTTGCAAAACGCGCTTCAGGACCTGCGTGCCCAGCGAATCCGCCGCCGTATCCAAGGCTTGCAACAGAGGGATGCCGCCGATCAGCAGCGTCCCCAGCACGCGCGAAAACTGCGCCACCTGATATTTCAGCCATACCTCGCCGGCGATAGGAATCTTCAAGAGAAACCGGTCCACTATTTCCGATCCACTGGGCGTCCGCGACCACCATCGGAAGGCGATGATTCCTCCGACTAAGA
>DATHCE010000138.1:0-15269 GCA_035319685.1 Bryobacteraceae bacterium
GCGGATCAGCTCGACAATCTGGTGGCGCCGATTGCGCTCTATCCAGACCCTTTGCTCGGTCAGATTCTGGCTGCGTCCACCTATCCTCTGGAAATCGTGGAAGCGCAGCAATGGTTGGAGCAGCATAAGAACCTGAGCGGAGAGAAGCTGATTAACGAGGCGAAAAAGCAGAACTGGGATCCGAGCGTGCAGGCCCTGGTGGTGATGCCCGACGTGTTAACCCGTCTGAATCAGGATATTAGCTGGACCACGGATTTAGGGAACGCGTATCTGGCGCAAACCTCGGATGTGATGAACGCCGTGCAGCGAATGCGCGCCAAGGCGCAGGCGAACGGCAAGCTGAAATCGAGCGAACAGCAAAACGTCACGACCACCACCAACGATGGCCAGAGCGCGATCGAGATTGTACCGACCAACCCCGAAGAGATTTACGTTCCTTATTACAATCCGGAATATATTTGGGGACCGCCGCTGATCGGATTTTATCCGCCGTTATTTTATCCCGGCATCGACATCGGATTCTCGTTCTTCCCGGGAATTTACATCGGTGGATTTTTCGGCGGATGCTGCGGCTGGGGCGCTTTCGGATGGGGATGGTGGCCCGGCTGGTTCGAAGGTCATCTTCTGGTGAATAATTACTTTCTCCATCGCTACGGATTCCGCGATTTTCATGGCGGCGAATTTCGCGGCACCGAGGCATGGGCGCATAATCCGGAGCATCGTTTAGGCGTCCCGTATCCGAATCAGGCGTTGAGGAATCAGTACCGCGGAGCAGCGGGCGTGGCGCGAGGCGGAGTCCAACGGGGAGGCGCCGGGGGACGTGTCTCTCCCCAAGCGGCGCAAGGGCGGTTCGGGAGCCCGGGTTTTGAACAGCGCGCGCCGGCCAATCACAGTGCTTTCGGAGGAATCCAGAATGGCGGTGCGGCTCGCATGCAGAGCGATCATGGATTCTCTTCGATGGGGTCGAGAGGATTTGGCGGCTTCCGCGGCGGTGCAGGCGGAGGACGCGGGAGGCGTTAATCCATGAGAATCCTGAATATTTCGTTGCTCAGTTGCGCGGCGATCCTGCTGGCGCAAGGCCAGAAAACATTTGATACGCCGCAAGCGGCCGCCGACGCCTTGATCTCCGCGGCAGCCGATAACGACACGGCCGGGCTGGATGCCATTTTTGGCCCGGGCGGCAAAACCATTCTCACCTCCGGCAATCCTGCCCAGGATAAGAGCGAACGGGAGCAATTCGCGAGCATCGCGCGCAATAAACATGAGCTCCAGCGCGATTCCATGGATTCGAAACGCATGATACTGTCCATTGGAACCGAGGATTGGCCGTTTCCGGTTCCGATCGTCAAGAAGGATAACGGCTGGATCTTCGACACTTCCATGGGCTCGCTCGCGATGCAGGCGCGGCGCATTGGCGTGGACGAACTGGACGCTATCGAGATCTGCGCGGGCTATGTCGGCGCGCAGGAATCCTATGGACATCACCGCGATGAGAACGGCAAGTCGTCGACCCTGCAATACGCCAAGCGCATCATGAGCACGCCCGGCCATCACGACGGATTGTATTGGGATGGCGAGGGCTCACTGGTTCCGAAAGGCTTCGCCGAAGCCTCGACCGACCATCCAAAGCCGTATCATGGCTACTATTTCCGGGTGCTGACGGCGCAAGGCGCGGACGCGCCCGGCGGCGCGCACAATTATGTGGCGAAAGATGTGATGATCGGCGGATTCGCCCTGGCCGCATGGCCGGCGCAATACGGCGTGACTGGAATCCACACGTTTATCGTGGGCATGGACGGCGTGGTTTACGAGAAAGATTTGGGACAGCCCACCAATAACCTGGCCCCGCAGCTGACGCGTTATAATCCCGACCGGACCTGGAGCCCGGTGAATTAGTGGCGTGTCGAACCCCGCCGTCACCGCCCGGGCTTTCGTTATCAATCAGAGAAGCCGGCCGATCACGGCGGGTTTCGCATGTCGGTGAAACCGCACGTCCTCAAAAAGCCGCGCAAGGAATGGCGGGGATACGTGAAGTGATTTAATCGCGTTTTGGCGTGTTCAGAGTAGCCATGCCCAGCAACAGGAATCCGGCCGCGATGATTCCGCGCAGGACAATCGCAAACGGCCTTGCGCCGACCAGGTAATAGCGCACTGCCAGCAGCGCGAATCCGATGCCGATCGAGACATACCACCACCCCAATAACTGATTCCGGTCAGGCATCCCGTATCAGTATAGGAGATGATAGCGTGTGAGGATTTCTTTCATGAAATTACCCATCGCGCTGCTGCTCTCGACGGGGTTTTTGTTCGCCCAGAAATTCGAAGTTTTCTTTCCCGCCTCCGCGCATTCGGGTCCCATCACGGGCCGCGTTTTCGTGATGCTCGCCGTGAAGGAATCGCCCGCGCCGATCGAACAGGCCGGATCGTGGACCGGACAAGCGCCGTTTTTCGGCGTCGATGTCGACCAGTGGCAACCCGGCCGCGCCGCAATCGTCGGCGGAGGCGTGCTCGGCTATCCCGCGAACAATCTCAAGGACGTGCCCGCGGGCGATTACTACGTGCAGGCGCTGGTGAACCTATACACGAAATTTCCTCGCTCGGACGGCCACACGATCTGGGCGCATATGGATCAATGGGAGGGCCAGCACTTCACGCGATCCCCCGGCAATCTCTATAGCGACGTGAAGCGCGTTCATCTGGACCCGGCGTCAAACTACGACGTCAAGCTGGAGCTGACCAAAGTGATTCCGCCGGTCGAGGTTCCTCAGGATAGCGCGTGGGTGAAGCGCGTCAAAATACAAAGCGCGCTGCTGACCAAATTCTGGGGCCACCCCATGTATATCGGCGCGACCGTTTTGCTGCCGAAAGGCTATAGCGATCATCCCGAGGAACGCTATGCCGCGATTTACGATCAGGGCCATTTCGGCCTCGGCGCGCCGTTCGGGTTCAATGAGAAACCTCCGCAGAACGATCGCCAGAAGGCGGGTCATGAATTCTACCAGGCCTGGACCTCGGAGAATTTTCCGCGCATGATCGCGGTGACTTTTCAGCATCCCACGCCTTTTTTCGACGATTCCTACGCGGTCAATTCCGCCAACAACGGTCCTTACGGAGACGCTCTGTTGCAGGAGTTGATTCCGTATCTTGAAGAGCATTTCCGCATCATCCGCGAACCGTACGCGCGCATTTTGACGGGAGGGTCGACGGGCGGATGGGAGTCGCTCGCGCTGCAGCTCTATCATCCTGGATTCTTCGGCGGAACCTGGACGTTTTTTCCCGACCCGATCGATTTTCATCGCTGGCAGATGGTGAATATTTACGAGGACAAGAACGCATTTTACACGCCAGGCTACTCGTACATGGTCCCCGAGCGGCCCATGATGCGCACCGCCGAGGGCCAGGTGACGCAGACCATGCGGCAGATGAGCCAGCTTGAAGAAGTGCTCGGCAGCCACGGACGATCGGCGCAGCAGTTTGAGGCGTGGGAATCGGTGTATGGTCCGGTGGGAGACGACGGATATCCCAAGCCGCTGTTCGACAAACGAACCGGAGTGATCGATCCGAGCGTGGTGAGTTACATGCGCGACCACGGCTACGATCTGACGGCCTACACCAAAGCGAACTGGGCTGAGATCGGTCCGAAGCTCCAAGACAAGCTCAACGTCTATGTCGGCGACATGGACAATTATTATCTGAACCTGGCGGTGTATCTTTTCGAGGATTTCATGAAGACCACCGGCGCTCACGCGACGTTCGACTATGGCCGTCCCATGAAAGGCCACGGCTGGCACCCGATGAGCAACGCGGAGTTGGTGAAGATGATGGCGGAGCAAGTGGAAAAAAACAAGCCCCGCTAAGAACTACCAGAGCTGCCAGTTTCCGCCGGCCAGAACCCAGATCGCGACCAGCGCGTTGGTGACGGCGTGGGCGACGACCGCGTCGCCGATCCGGCCTTTGCGGATCATCGCGAGCGCATACAGCATGCCAGCGATCATCCCGGCCAGCCATCGATCGCCGTGCAACAGGCCGAAAGCGGCCGAGGAGATCAGGAATGGAACCCAGGCGAAGCTTTTCAAGCTGACCGATTCAAAATCGCTCGACGCGATGCGGCGCATCAGGAATCCGCGGAACGCGATCTCTTCCGCCAGCGGAACGGTGACGACGGCTCCCAGGATGCGGAAAATGATCCAAGCGATTCGCGCGCTCGCCGCCGCGTTCATGAGCGCCGCGGGTGCGGCCGTGAGTGCGGCCGTTTGTGCGGATGTTGCGTGCGCCCGCGCCAGCGGCTCCAATCCGATCCAGATGGCGAAGACCAGCACGCCGGCGGCGATGCCCGTCCATCCGATCCGCCAGTTCATCTCCTTATAAGTGCCGCGAAAATACCACAGCGCCGCTCCCGCCGCGACGACGCGCAACGGATAGATCCATTCGAAATCGCCCGACGATGCGCGAGCAATCATCGCTGCGGCCAGGATCGCGAGGAACGGCATCAGATACGCCGCCGTCGCGTTCCGTCCGGCCGTTTCGGGGATTTCACCGGCAGCTTCGGTGTGCGCGAGCCACGGGATGCGCCGCGCCCCGGCGCACATCACCAGCGCGACTCCGTTGAACGCGAGCCAGCCCGCCTGGGAGTGGAAACCGCCCAACGCGATCCCCGGCGCGCCCGCGTTGCCGATCAGGATCAGGGTCGCAATGCGCCCCGCGTTGAGCACAAACATCGCCGCGACTCCGGCCGGCGCCAGCAGCAGCGCATTCGGAAACCGCCACTCGCGGCGCAAAAACCAGAGCCACGCCGTGCTGAAGGCGAGCATCAAACCCATGCCCTCATAGCCCGAGCACTGCGGCGCAATTTCGACGTGAAAGCCAGGCGTGCCGATGCTGAATGCGGCCGGATCGACATACAACGCGGGCACGATCGGAGCCAGCATCAGCTTGACCAGAGCGAGGGTCCACCGGCTCAACGGTCCCCACAATTTCCACGCAAATTCACCGAGCACACAAGCCATCAGCCCGGCGGCCAGCGCAAATGCGAGCCCATCGCCCGTGCTGCGGATCAAATCCTTCCAGATGGACACGGGAACCAGGGCGCAAGCCGCCAAAACGATCGCCAGCAAGCCGGTCAAAATCCAAACCACCGCCAGCTCGTTCGCCGATCCGGTGCGATTCACGAACATCCTCGACGATAGCCCGACAAACCCCGCCATAACGGCGAAATGCCCGCCCACAAGGGTCCAGGAAATTCCGTGCTTCGAGCATGTTTCGGAAATCCGCTCGAGTTCGCCACGCGCTTTCGATTCTCCGAAGATCAGCGCCACGAACGCGACGGCCACCGCCAGCCGCACCGTCCACGCGCCCCAGTCGTGGATCAATCCGGCGAGACCCGCGCTGCTGCGCAGCACCTCATTGTCGATCCAAATGGAAAGCGCGATCAGTTCCGCGGCGAACAGGCAGACGAGTGCCATGATCCGCGCGGGCAAGCGTGGCGCGAAGGGTACAGGAAGCGTGGTTGCGGAACTCAATTGGGATTGCACGTCAAAAGGAGGGGAAACTTAAGAATCCGGGCCGCGGAGCCAGTGGTAGCCCGGAAGGCAAGAAAAACCATACGTCGTGCGACAGCCCTAGCGGCGCCGGGCACGAATAATGAGCAGCGCTCCGGTGAGTAACGCTAACGCGTTCATGCCCGAAGCAGGATCGATTTCGGGAGTGCTCCAGGCAAAACAAACCGAAGAAACACCGATTCCCACGAGCACCATCCCCGCGACCTTCACTAACTTGTTCATCGTTGCGCATCCTCCACAAGCTTGGAATTACCGACGACTGATTATCCGGAAGCATGCTTGATGCGCCTATCCAACCGAAGTTCTGAGCGTAATATGATTCGCCTGGACTCCGGGTGCTAAAACTAAAAACCCAGACCGCGAAGAAAGGCGGTCTGGGTGTCTGAGAGGAAAAAATCGTGAGCCCGACGGCGCTATCGCCGGCGGCCACGAATGATCAGAAGCGCGCCCGCGAGCATCGCCAGCGCGTTTACGCTAGAAGCAGGATCGATTTCGGGCACAACAGAGGCCATAGCCACCGACGCCGCACCAATGCCCAACAGAGCGATCCCCGCGACCTTCATCCACCTGTTCATATTCACCTGCACATCTCCGATACGCTTGAGTCTTACAACAATCAGGTAATTATGACGCTCCGGCCGTGTAACGTCAAGATCATTTGTCAGATTAAAGTTCTGAGAGTACTATCCGTTTCGCTGCACCAGAAAACCGGCGAAGTACAGGACGTTGTATCCGGCGTGCACAATCGCGGCGGCGGCGGTCGACCCGGTCTTGTATCGCGTGTAGCCGAACACACAGCCGGCAATGAAAATGAGCAGCACATATTGCCACGACCATTGATTCTGCGCGCCGTGCAGCAACGCGAACGGAATCGCCGAAAGCACGATCCCCAGCCAGGGCCCCACCGATTTGGCCAGCAGCGGATACAGAAAGCCGCGAAACAGCAACTCTTCCCAAATGGGGCCGATCACGGTGACGAAAATCATCAGCACGACGAGCGACTTTCGATCCGAGATGAATCCCTCCAGCGGCGAAGGGATCGCGGGCGTGTGCAGCCACTCGCCCAGCTTCGCCATCGCGAGAGCCAGCACCGGACCAGCCGGGAGACAGATCCACACGCCACGATAGGAAAGCTTCCAGCCGAGCGATCGCCAGAACGGCTGCCCGTGGCGCCCCGCGATCAGAAGGTAGAGCATCGCCATCGTCAGCGCATAAATCAGCGATTGCAGCGTCAGCTCGTTAAGTGCGTTGCTGGCGACATGCGCGAGCCGCAAAACCATCGCTGCCACGACATAGATCGGAAGCAGCGAACCCAAAAACAGCGCGAGGTCCTCGTAGGTCCAGAAAGGCTCTTGAGAATGATTCGACGCTGTCATTTCCCGGATTCGACGGCCTCGGATTCAATGAGCGCTGCCGCGAGCAGCGGGATCATCACTTCATGATGCCCGGTGATCGAGTAGCCGTGACCGCCCGAACGCGCATGCGGCCGTTCCACGACGTTCAGTTTCGGCCGGTAGTGTTGTAGAAAATCGAAATTGACGGTGGTGAATCCGGCGAGCGGGTACCCCAGATTGCGCACCACGGAGACGGCTTTGAGAAAAACTTCGGGCAGCACCACCGCCGAGCCGATGTTCAGATAAACGCCGCCCTGATCGAGCCCGCGGACCAGCGAGCAGAGCAGCCGGAAATCGTGATGCGTCGCCGCTCCGATGGAGGCGCCATCGGCGCCGGGATGCGTGTGCGGCGTGTCGGTGCCGATCGCAACGTGGACCGTAACCGGCGTCGAAGCCTGATACGCGCCGTGAAGAATGCTGTGCGGAGCAAATTCGGGCTTCGCGATCGAGGCGAGGCGCCGGCCGAGCGATTCCCCCATGCCGATTCCGTCGCGCGCGCCGTCCGCAATCGTAGCGTTCATCTCGCGGGCGGTTTCCTCCGCCGCGCCGAATCGCCCGTCGGGCAGCACGGCCTCCACGTCTTCGCTGGTTTGTCCCGCGATCGCGATTTCGAAATCGTGGATCGACGCCGCGCCGTTCATCACGAATCCGGTGACCAATCCGCGGCGCATCAGATCCAGCAGAACGTCGCCGAGCCCGCATTTCACCACGTGCCCGCCCATGCCCCAAAGCAGGGCGCGCTTCTGATCGCGCGCGCTTCGGATCGCGGCGACCACCGCGCGCAGCGAATCCGCCGCGAGAATTTTCGGCAGAGAATCGAGCAGCCCGCCGACGCCTTCGCCCTTCTGATAAACCCGGGCAAACTGCTCGACCTGCACTTTCCCCCCGCGCGCCTCGATCGGAACCGTCTTCATCCCCGCGAAATCGAGCGGCTGGTCCGCGTACCGGCTCATGCAGCACGACCGTTCTTCAAAAACGTCTTCAGCGCGTGCGCCGTGTAGCTCGCCGGATTTTGCAGAATCTCTTCCGGCGGTCCGGAGGCGACCACGTTGCCGCCGCGTTCGCCGCCTTCCGGACCCAGATCGATAATCCAATCCGCCGTCTTCACCACGTCCAGCTGATGCTCGATGACCACCACCGTATTCCCCAGATCGACCAGGCTGTGCAGCACGTCGAGCAATTTTTTCACGTCCTCGAAATGCAACCCCGTGGTGGGCTCGTCGAGAATATACAGCGTCTTTCCGGTCTGGCGCCGGCTCAACTCCCGCGCCAGCTTGATGCGCTGCGCCTCGCCGCCCGATAGCGTGGTCGACGATTGGCCCAGGTGCAAATATCCCAGCCCCACCTCTACCAGCGTTTCCAGGTTGGCCTTGATCTGCGGAATATTTTCGAGCAGCGTCAACGCATCCTCCACCGGCATTTCGAGCAGATCGGCGATCGATTGTCCTTTATACTTCACTTCGAGCGTTTCGTGATTATAGCGGCGTCCGCGGCACACGTCGCAGGTTACGTACACGTCCGGCAGAAAATTCATCTCGATGCGCTTCAGTCCGTCGCCCTGGCAGGCTTCGCAGCGCCCGCCTTTTACGTTGAAGCTGAATCGTCCGGGCTTGTAGCCCCGTTCGCGCGATTCCGGCAGTCGCGCGTACAGATCGCGAATCTGCGTGAACACCTGCGTATAGGTCGCCGGATTCGAGCGCGGCGTCCGGCCGATCGGCGATTGATCGATCTCGATCACCTTGTCGATCTCATTCAGTCCCTCGATCGAAGCGTGCGCGCCCGGCTCGGCGCGCGACCCGTACACTTCTTTCGAGGCGGCGCGATACAAAATATCGTTCACCAGCGTGGATTTCCCGCTGCCGGAAACGCCGGTCACCGCAATGAACAGTCCCAACGGGAACTCGACGTGAATGCCTTTGAGATTGTGTTCCGTCGCGCCGTGAATCGCGATGCGCCGTTCGGTGGGCGTTCGCCGGACCGGCGGTGTCGCGATCCTCCGCTTGCCCGCCAGATACTGGCCGGTCAAAGATGCGACATTGCACTCGATCTGGAGCGGGGTTCCTTGGGCGACCAGCTCGCCGCCGAGCCGTCCCGCGCCGGGGCCCAGGTCGATGACGTAATCGGCGCGCTCGATCGTTTCGGCGTCATGTTCCACCACCAGCACGGTGTTGCCCAGATCGCGCAATCGCGCCAGGGAATCGAGCAGCCGCGAATTGTCGCGCGGATGCAGACCGATGGATGGCTCGTCGAGAACATACAGCACGCCGCGCAGCCTCGATCCGATCTGCGTCGCCAGCCGGATGCGCTGCGCTTCGCCTCCGGAAAGCGTCGCGGCCGATCGCTCCAGGCTCAAATAATCGAGGCCCACCGCGATCATGAATTCCAGCCGGTTGCGGATCTCCTCGACCGCGCGTCCGCCGATCTGCTGCTGGCGATCGGTGAGCTTCCAGCTCTTCACGGTCTCATGCGCGCGCGAAAGCGGCATTTCGGTCAGTTCCGCGATGGTCAGTCCCTCGACGCGAACGGCGAGGCTGGACGGCTTCAATCTGCGGCCGTGACAATCCGGGCACACCGACGGCGACATGTACTGCATGTAGTATTCGCGATACGCGTCGCTGGTTTTTTCCAGGTCCAGATAGCGCTCGAGAATATGGATCGCCGCTTCGCTCAGCGCATTTTGCGATTTCTGCGGCAGATCGGCGAACGGCGCCTGAATCGGAATCTTCAGTTTTGCCGCCAGCGTGTTCAGCGAATGGGTCATGAAGCTCGACGTTCCGCCCGGACCGAGCCCTCCATCGAGAATCGGCCGCGACGGATCGGCAATCACCTTCGCCGGATCGAAACTCCACCGGCTGCCGAGTCCGTGGCACGTTTCGCAAGCGCCGAACGGGCTGTTGAAGGAGAACGACCGCGGCTCCAGTTGCGGAATATTCGCGCCGCAGTCCGGACACGCAAGCTTCTGCGAATACAGTTTTTCCGCGCCATTCACCACCGCGACCTGCACCAGTCCGTCGGCGAGCTTGATCGCCGTGTTGATCGACGCTTCCAGGCGCTTCTCGATCTCGGGCTTGATCAGCAGCCGGTCGACCACCACCTCGATCGTGTGATTCTTGCGGCGGTCGAGCGGGATTTCCTCGTCGAACGATCGCAGTACGCCGTCCACTCGCGCGCGGACGAATCCCTGGCGCGCCAGCTTTTCCAGCTCCTTCCTGTATTCGCCTTTGCGTCCGCGAACGATCGGCGCCAGAATCATCACCCGCTCATTCGGTCCGATCGCAAGCACCTGTTCCAGGATCTGCTCGGTCGTCTGCCGCGAAATTTCGCTCCCGCAATTGGGGCAATGTGGAACGCCGATCGAGGAATACAGCACGCGCAAGTAATCGTAGATTTCCGTAATGGTCCCCACCGTCGAGCGCGGGCTCCGGTTGGTGGTTTTTTGCTCGATCGAAATCGCCGGGCTCAAGCCGTCGATCGAATCGACTTCGGGACGCTCCATCTGGTCCAGAAACTGGCGCGCGTAGGGCGACAGCGTCTCGACGTATCGGCGCTGGCCCTCGGCGTAAATCGTGTCGAAGGCCAGCGACGACTTGCCGGATCCGCTCAACCCCGTAATCACCGTGAAGGTGTTGCGCGGAATCTCAACGTCGATGTTCTTCAGATTGTGTTGCCGTGCGCCATGCACGGTGATGCGGTCGAGCAAGCCTTATTTTCCCACATTCACAAAATCTGTCGGGCTAAATTTCGCGTCGGCTCAGACGTTTAGCCCATCCGCGCGATGACCGCCGCCCGGCGAGCCAACAGAATGAAGCGTGACACAAGAACGCCTGACCACCATCTGGAGCCTGCTCCGCCGCGAGGAAATTCCCGTGCGGATTTACTATACGGTTCGGGGCGCCGGCCGTTGCCGCCTCTACCGGCTCAAACTCGTCGAAGAACTAGAACGCTAGAACGTAAGTACCATGACAATAGCACTTTATACCCAGAGGATCGGCTATTGACCTTAAATCTTTCCGGCTATAAAGTCGAAGGTACCGTGATCGAACAACGAAAAAATCGACGCTTCGAACTAAAGCTCCCGTTCCAGATTGTCCGCACGGGTGCGGCTCCTAGGTCTAATGGAGAAACCAAGAATGTCAGTTCTTCCGGGGTTCTGTTCTCGACTCCAACGCCGGTCGAGGTGGGCGAGCCGATCGAGTACTTGATCACCTTCCCGAAAGCTCCCGGCACGCATGCCGAGGTCCGCATACGTTGCATGGGTAAGGTGCTGCGGAACGATCCGGACGAGACGTTCGCCGCCACGCTCGAGCGTTACGAGTTCGTTCGCTCGAAGGCCTGATCGTCTTTCAAGCTGTCATCGGTCGCGCAATCCGCCGTTCGAAAGCCGCGTCTGTGGGAGTTAGCGTGAAAACTCACGCATGACCCCCGCCATTACACTGGTGCGGCTTTGACAGTATCGAACGTTTTTGGCAATGTAGCCAAGCCGCGCCTGTGAAGGTGGGGCTCAACGTAGCCAAGCGAATTTCCGACACCGGTATCCCGGATCAGGTTATCCTAAGCGAAGAAAGAGCGAACGATGAACCTGACATTGAACTTCCAGGAGGGATTTCCCGAGCCCGCGCAGGAGCGGATTCTCGCGAAACGGACCGGACTCGCCGGCGCCATCGGGCGATTCGAAGAATGGATGGCGAATCCGGATTCCCCGGTGCGCGCCATCCGCCATCAACCGGCCCGGCCGGGAGAATACGTCGATTTCCCGGAAACGCTCGCGCCGCAACTCCGGCAGGCGCTCGCCGCCCGCGGCATCCGGCAGCTTTACTCGCATCAACGCGCTGCGTTCGAACATGCCGGCGGCGGGCGCAACGTTGTGGTCGTCACGCCGACTGCCAGCGGGAAAACGCTGTGCTACAACCTGCCGGTGCTCGAGCGGCTGATTGCCGATCCGGGCGCGCGCGCGATGTATCTGTTCCCGACCAAAGCGCTCGCCGAAGATCAGCTTCAGGAATTTCAAGCCGGCGTGGATGCGGCGGGAGCGGAACTGCGCGCATTCACCTACGATGGCGATACTCCGCAGGATGCGCGGCGCGCGATTCGGGAACGCGCGAACGTCGTGCTGACCAACCCCGACATGCTGCACGCCGGGATTCTTCCGCATCACACCAAGTGGGCCAAGGCGTTCGAGAATCTCCGCTACGTGGTCATCGATGAGCTGCACTATTATCGCGGCGTTTACGGCAGCCATCTCGCCAACATTCTGCGCCGGTTGAAGCGCGTCTGCGAATTTTACGGATCGTCGCCGCAGTTTATCTGCTGCTCGGCGACCATCGCGAATCCGAAAGAGCTGGCCGAGTCGCTCACAGGCTTGCCATTTGAATTGGTGGACAACAACGGCGCGCCGGCGGGAGAAAAGTTCGTCGTGTTCTACAATCCCCCGGTGGTGAATCGCGCGCTCGGGATCCGCCGCAGCTATTTAAACGAAACGCGCCGCATCGCTGGCGAGCTGCTCGACCGCGGCCAGCAGACGCTCGTCTTCGCGAACAGCCGTCTCGCCACCGAAGTTCTTCTCACCTATTTAAAGGACGGGCATGCGGGCGTTCGGGGCTATCGCGGCGGCTACCTTCCCAAAGAGCGCCGTGAGATCGAGCGCAAGCTGCGCGACGGCGGCATTCGTGCGGTAGTCGCGACCAACGCTCTGGAACTCGGCATCGATATCGGATCGCTCGATGCGGTGGTGATGGCCGGGTATCCGGGCACGATCGCGTCCACCTGGCAGCGTGCGGGCCGCGCCGGACGAAGGCAGACGGCGGCGCTCGCCGTCATGGTCGCATCGAGCGCTCCGCTCGATCAGTACATCATCGAACACCCCGAATATTTTTTCGACCGCCCGCCGGAGCACGCCCGTATCAATCCGGACAATCTCGAAATCCTCATCAATCATCTGAAATGCGCCGCCTTCGAGCTGCCGGTTCGCGACGGCGAAAAATTCGGCCCGCACGATACCTCGGAGCTGTGCCAATTTCTGGCGGACTTGAAATTTCTGCATCATTCGAGCGCTGCCTGGCACTGGACCTCGGATACCTACCCGGCCGACGCCGTCAGCCTGCGGGCCGTATCGAGCGATAACTTCGTGGTCGTCGACATCACCGGCGATCATCGCGTCGTCGCCGAGGTATCCTTCACCGCCGCGTTGACCACGCTGCACGAAAAGGCGATCTATTTGCACGAAGCGCGCCAATATCAGGTGGAGCGCTTCGATTACGAAGGCCGCAAAGCCTACGTGCGCGCGGTCGATTCGGATTATTTCACGGATGCGATCGACTATACCCAGGTGAAAGAGCTCCAGGAATTCGAATCGCGCCCGGTGGGCGATGCGGCGGCCGCGCACGGCGATGTTCGCCTGAACCGGCAGATTGTCGGGTTCAAGAAGGTGAAGTTTTACACCCTGGAGAACGTCGGCGCCGGGAATCTCTCGATGCCCGAACAGGAGATGCACACCACCGCGTTCTGGCTGCATTTCCCCGAGACATTTCTGGCGAAATTCCCGGATCTTTCACCGACCGACAAACTGAACGGCCTGGTCGGATTGGGCGCACTGCTCAAAACCGTCGGATCGCTGCTGGTGATGTGCGATCCGCGCGATTTGGGCGTTTCGATCACCGAAGATATTTCGGGCGGGCTCCAGTCATTCGAACCGAACCTGTATTTATATGATAATTACCCGGGCGGCATCGGACAGAGCGCCGCGTTGTTCCGGCTGACTCGCGCGCTGCTGGAGGGTGCGGCCAGGCTGCTCAGCGGTTGCGCGTGCGAATCCGGATGCCCGAGTTGCGTGGGTCCCATCGGCGAAGTGGGCGAGCGGGGCAAACCTGTCGCGGCGCGGATGCTGGCTGCGCTGCTTGACTGAATCGTAGGGGCTTTTCACGCAAAACCAACAAACGCCCCGGCTTGCCCATTTCGTTGAGTCCATTGAAATGAGCGATATCGAACCGATTTACCGAACGGAAACAAGGATGCATCGCATCAATCCGCAAGGGTTTTGAGCGTCACAAAGGAGGCTCTTATGCGGATGGTATTCATATTCCTTCTGGGAACGCTGTTACTGGCGGCCCAGGAAAAGCAGATTAAGAAGGTCCCGATCACTCCGATCGCGGCTAACGACGGCAAAGCGATGTTCGACAATTATTGCGCTACCTGCCACGGGCTGGATGGCAAGGGCCAGGGTCCTGCAAGGCCGGCACTAAAGGGTACGCCGGTGGACCTGACGCTGCTCGCGCAGAAAAACGGCGGAAAATTCCCGGCGGCGCACGTGTCCTCGACGCTGCGCCAAGTGGATCAACCGGTGCACGGATCGAAAGAGATGCCGGTCTGGGGACCGCTGCTGAGCTCGGTCAGCGGGAGCAGCCAGGCCGAAATTCAGATGCGCATCAGCAATTTGACCAAATATATTGAGTCGCTTCAAGTGCAGTAAAAACCTGTGGCGCCCGCGAGCGGGACTTGAATGGTCATCCGTTGTTGAGCCAGCGGCACGTTAATGCCGTTTTCTGATCGCGACGCTCGCCTTCATAAGAATCTTGGATCGTAGGCGGGGGATGACGAACGTTTGACTAACGCCATCTCCTGGTCTCCGTTGGATTTATTTCTTTTCGAACGTCTGACCCGCACCATTTTTGTCGAAAAGTAACGATCAGGATCGCACCCACGGCGTATACCAATTGGAGTGCATACCGGAGGAATGCATTCTGAAAGGTCTGGGAAAAGCGCCGAAGGCGTAGAGAGCGGTTCCGGCGAGCTTATCTTTGCCGTCAGGTAACAGGTGCTCTCTTATGGGATGGCGGCCCGAAGAGGCGCCGGGCCAGGTTGCGAATCGCGCCAGGCGGCAACCTGAGCCAACTCCCGCTCCGGCCGTTCGGCGATTACGGCGAACTCGCCGGCGTACACCCCGCCACCATTGCCATCGAGCGATAGAGACTCGCCTTCATGCAGGTTCGTCCGGCCCACGCGGCAGCAGCGCTGCCCGAGATCGATGCTCAGTTCCGGACAACCGACCAGGCACACCTTGCCCAGTTGCCGCGCGATCACGGCCGCGTGGGAAGTCCGGCCGCCGGACGCGGTAAGAATGCCCGCCGCACTCATCATTCCGCCGATGTCTCCGGTCTCAATTCCCCTGCGGACCAGAATTACCGGCTTGCCCGCATCGGCCATCTGCTTGGCCGCCGCGGAGTCCAAAGCGATCGCGCCGCTCGCGACCCCCATGCCGGCGACTTGAGCGCGCGCCAGAGGCTCAGCTCCGGAATCCACGAAGCGCGTTCTTGCGATGGCG
>DATHCE010000139.1:0-16464 GCA_035319685.1 Bryobacteraceae bacterium
AAACCCCGCTAGGGCCCGGAGAGAATACGATCACGTCGTCGCGTCCCCATGATCCGCCGCGGGTATTGGGCACGTCGCACAGCGATTGGGACGGACCTCCGCTGGCGGCGACTTTCTTGAGCTTGCCCTGCGCGAAGAACCCGATGTCGCGGCTGTCGGGCGACCAGAAGGGATACGCCGCGTCTTCGGTGCCTTGCATCGGCGCGGCCTGAAGCGCGTCCATCGCCCGCAGCCACAGTTGCCGCTTCCCGTTCACTGCCGCCGCGATCGCCACGTAGCGGCCGTCCGGGGAAATCGCGAAGCTGTGCACGGTGCTGCCTTCCGGAGCGGCGATGGTATAGCGGAGTACCTGAGCCGCCGGGGGCTTCTCGCGGAAGTGAAGGAACGACACCGCAGCGAGAGCCACGGCCAACAACCCAACCAGTGCCCACGCGACCAGACCAAGCCGCGACCGTGAGGGAGCGGTTACAACCACGGGTTCCGCCGGCGGCTCGTCGTCGAGCGCCAAGCGAACGTCTTCCATCGAGTACCAGCGCTTGCGAGGATCTTTTCGCAGGCAGCGCTCGATCACCGGACGCAGCCGCGCGGGCGCGTCTTTCAGATCCGGCTCCTGCAACACGATCGCCGCCAGAACCTCCGCGGCGTCCTCGCCCGCGAACAGCCGTTTCCCGGTGACCATTTCGTACAGCAACACGCCGAAGCTCCAGATGTCGGAGCGCCGGCTCGCCGCCTGACCCTTGGCCTGCTCGGGACTCATGTAGGCAGCCGTGCCGAGAATCATGCCCACCACGCTCGGACCCATGGTGAGCGTAGGCGAGCTCGCGGGCGCGCTCATCGGCGTGGACCCGGACGCCGCCGGCTCGTCCGACAGAGCCTTGGCCAATCCGAAATCCAGCACCTTGACCATCCCTTCGGGCGTCACCTTCACGTTGGCCGGCTTCAGATCGCGATGGATCACCGGCTGAGGCTTCTCGTGGGCGTACTCAAACGCGCTGGCGATTTGTTTCGCGTAGCCGATCGCCGTTTCCACCGGAATCGGGCCGCGCGCGATCATCTGGGCGAGCGTCTCGCCTTCCACCAGCTCCATCACGATGGCGCGAACCCCATCGGATTCTTCGAGTCCGTAAATCTGCGCGATGCTGGGGTGGTTCAGCGAAGCGAGCAACTCCGCTTCGCGCTGAAAACGAGCCATGCGCGCCGGATCGTTCGCGAGCGCTGCGGGCAGCGCCTTCAATGCCACGTCGCGTTTCAGCCTCAGGTCGGTGGCCCGATAAACCTCGCCCATTCCACCCGCGCCGATCGGCGCAAGCACCTGGTACGAGCCAAGCCGGCCACCTGCGGAGAGAGGCATAACAGCGACTTTAGATAAGTGTACTCGATCAATTGGTCAAGGGGGGAAAAGGGGGCAAAAACCCTTCTAAAACTGAAACCTCGCCGCGAGCTGCACCAGTCGCGGCGCGGCCGACGATACGATTTGTCCGAAATTCGAGCTGCTGATATTTCCATTTACCGACGCCGCTCCGTAAAATTGCGCGTGATTCCATACGTTGAACGCCTCCATGCGAAGTTGCATGGATTTCGTCTCGCCGAGTTGAAATTTCTTTTCGATCGACACGTCGAAATTCTCGATGCCCGGTCCGTAAAAGAACCGCCGCGCCGCCGTGCCGATTTCGCCCAACCCCGGAAGGCTGAACAACGAAGTGTTAAACGCCGCCGCGCCGTTCCTGGGATTGGTGTTTACATCGAGCGGACCCGGCATGTAGTCCGGCGTGTCGACGCCGTTGTTGTTCACCCCGTTCGGAATGGTCCCCAGCAGCGACGTGTCGTTATTGTTGAATAACGTCACCGGAAATCCCGAGCTGAAGCGCGTCACGCCGGACAGCGCGAGTCCGTGCGTCTTGGGAATTTCGTACCGGTAGCTGGCGACGAAGTTGTGCGTCATGTCGAACGCCGAAATCGCGCGGCTCAAAGAGGGATTCAAGGGATTCACCGCTTCGGCCAGGCTCGACGACTGGTCCATGGATTTGCTGAATGTGTACCCGGCCATCAATTCCAAACGGCCCAGGTTATGCCGGATCGAAGCTTCGAGCGCGTTGTAATTCGAATTGCCGATGGTCTTCTGATAGCTCACGCCGCCGAAGGCCGGGCTGAACGGACCGCGCGTTCCCTGGATCGTCTGGCCGGCGGAATTCACGTACGCCGAGCTCTCGCCGAACGGTCCGCATCCGGCAAGACTCAAACACAACGCCGCGTTGCCGGGATTCGCCTCTTCGATCACCAGTAAATGATGGGCCTGGGAGCCAACGTAGGCCGTGCGCACGATGGTTCCGGTCTTAAATTGCCTCTCGATCGAGAGCGTGAAATTCTCGGCGTACGGCGGAACGTTCTGATGATAGAAGGACGGAATGCCGGTCAACGGCTCATACATCGACCAGTCGATGGAGTCATTCGGATGGTTCGCGGCGGCGCCGAACGAGGGAAACGGCAGCGGAAAACGCTGGCCATTATCCTGACCGGTGGCCGCGTTCACGAACGGCGTCGCGAACAAAGGAGGCGCGGGACTCGTGTAGCTGAATCCATACGGAGGATTCGCGCTCATGATACCCGCCGCCAATCCTTCAAATGCCGTGTAGAACATCCCGTAGCCTGCGCGAATGCTGGTCTTCGCGTCCGCCGACCACGCCAGTCCGATGCGCGGCGCGAAGCTGTCGTATTTTGTGGGCGCGAGCGTAGACGGAATTCCCGGATCGCCCGGGAAGACCAGTCCCTGCGGCGCGCCGGGATACACTACGGACTGCTCGCCGAGCACCAGCGTCTGAAGCTGATTGTATTTTTCGTGCCAGGGCGGAAGCACGTCCCACCGGAGGCCGTAATTCAAAGTCAAATTCCGGGTCATGCGCCAGCTATCCTGGCCGTATACGCCAATATAATGATTCCGATTATAGAAATTCTGTGAATCCGCCTGAGTGTAGCTGCTCGCGATTCCCAGCAGGAAATCCGCGAAATCCACGCCTGTTTCCGTGCCCTGGAACGCGAACGACCCGTTCGATTGCGCGTCGGGGCTCGTGTTGATCTGGTCGTAGTGAATCATCGCGCCGAATTTCAACGCGTGCGTTCCGATAATCTTTGACAAATTATCCGACCATTGATATGTATTGTTCACCTGATTGAGTCCGGTGGTGTCCACACCGATGGTAAAATCGTTGAACGATACGTTTTCAATTCCCTCGATTTTGGGAACCAGCGGATAGACTCCGGTGATGCCCTGCGATGCGAGGCTGTCTCCGACTCCGCCCTGCGGCTGGCCGACCGTGTTCGCGTCTCGCATGTAGCTGAAGTGAAGCTCGTTCACCATCGTGGGATCGAACGCCTTGTTCGCGCTCAGCGACAGCAGTTGCGCGCGCCCGAAGTTGAGCGCGTTGAACCCCGGCACGTTCGCGCCGCCCTGCCCGGTGGGATACGGATTATTCAACCAATAGCCGTCCGCAAAATAATAGGCCGCAAGCATCCCGAATCGCGTGTTGGCATCGAGCCGGATCGCTCCCTTGTCGTCGTGCAACGTCGAATTGTAAGCGGACGTCGAAAACTCGTCGGCGCCCACGTTCGGCAGGGGAATATAGGGGAGCAGAGATTTCGCCGGAGCCGACCATGCCCGTTGCGGGATGATCGCGTCCGGAAACACGCACTGCAACGTGCTGGTGCACGCGGGCGTGTAATAAGGCTCGCCGGATTGAACGCCGTAACCCAGTTTCTGGGTGAGAAGATTCGCCCAATAGTTCCCGTTGACCGTTCCCGTCAACTGATTCGCCAGGTCCTGTAAATCGCCGGACCGGTCCGCGAGGGACGGGACGCGGATCAATCCGGTATCGACGCCCTGTGCCGTTCGAGTGCCCTGATAATCCGCGAAGAAGAACACCCGGTCGCGCCGAACCGGCCCGCCGAACGTCCCGCCGAACTGGTTCTGATCGAACGTCGCGCGGCTCGACGAAAAAAAGTTGCGCGCATCCAGATCCGTGTTGCGGAAAAACTCGAAAATATCGCCGTGAATCTGGTTCGCGCCGGATTTGGTCTCCACCAGAATCTGCCCGCCGCTGTAGTTGCCGAACTCGGCGTTGAAATTATTGGTGAGCACGCGGAATTCGGCGATGGAATCGAGGTTCGGCACAATCGCAGTGCCCATGTTGACCGTCTCCTCCACGTCGCTCCCGTTCACGACGAATCCGTTGGCGGTTTCGCGCTGCCCGCTGACCGAAATATTCCCCGGATTCAACCCACCCGAGGGAGGCGTGCTCGCGACCCCCGCCATCACCACGGCGTTCGGCTGCTGCGAACTCGCCGGAACCACGCCCGGCTGAAGCGCGAGCAGATCGGTGAAGCTGCGTCCATTCAAAGGCACGGACTTGATCTTGGCGGCGCCGATCGTTTCACCCGCTTGCGTGCTGGACGTATCCACCGCGAGGATGTCCTCGGAAACGGTCACCGATTGGCTTTGCGGAACAAGCTCCAGTGTGATGTCGAGCCGCAGATCGCCATCCAGTTGCAGGTCCGTTTTCCGGTACGGCTGGAACCCGGCCTGATCCATGCTCACCTCGTAGCGCCCGGCGGCGAGGTTCGCGAAATGATAAGAACCGTCCTCAATGGTGGTCGCGCCCTGCTGCGCTCCGGTGTCTAAATCTCTGATACGGATAGAAACGCCGGGCACTACCGCGCCGCTCGGGTCCGCCACGATTCCTTTCAAGTCGGCGCCCAAAGCCGCGGCGGCGAGAGGCCACACAATCGCAAGCAGTTTGCTGAGATTCATTCCATGCTCCCCGAATCTTGTTGCAACTCAATTGCACTTTTTGCCATGAACACAGAAATACAGTAGAACCTTTCGTGTTTTGAGGCAACTGAGTTGCATCTGACGGGGAGAATCCGAAGCCCGGCGGCGCCTGGATTGGGTTATTTGGCGCTTACGCCTCGCCGCTCGACCCAGTTCGACCCTGCTGAGTACAAGCCGTCGGAAGGTCGTTCATGGCCACGCAGGATTGCGTTAGGAAAGCGAGGAAACCGCTTTCGAGAGACGGTAAATATCTCCAGATTAATCTGTTAATTGGATTATTTTTCTAAGACTTCGCCGTTACAGGCTGTCCCGATAGCGCTCAAGCGCTGCTCGAACCAATTGACTGCGGGTGCGGACTCCGATTTTCCCGAACAGTTGCTGGAACGTGTTCTTGACTGAGCTTTCTGAAATCTCCATGCGCGCGGCGATCTCCTTGTTCGCCAGCCCCTGAACCAGAAAGCGCAGAACATCAAGTTCCCGAGGCGTGAGCGCGCTGCGCTCGTGGCCATCCAGCGGAAGCGAAAGTGGCGCGGCCGCTTCCTCGGTAACTTCCCCGATGATCGCGGCAAGTTTGGGCGCGGAGTGCTCTTTGTATGTGGAAAACCAGACGTCGGCCATGAAGGATTCGCCGTTGTCCCGATGGCCGCGGCACTGCATGGAGGTGCGGAATTGCGGACCTTCTTCCCGCCGAAGTGCATGATGCAATTCGGGCAGGAACGCCGCGACGGGATGGCCGATCAGATTGCCGTCGCGCGGCGCGATCAGTTCGATTGCGGCGCGATTGGCCAGTTCGATGAATCCGTGATCGTCGATGGTCACAATCGCCGCCGGGCTGGTCTCCACCAGAATGCGCAATCGCTCCTGAGCCTCGAGACTCAAGCGGCGATTGCGCAGCAGCTCGGTCACGAACAGGCCGCAACCGGCCAGCGCCAAAGCCTCAAAACTCAATCGGATAAAGGACCGGTCGAGGGAACTGAACATCTCGCTGAGTATGGCGCAGCTCACGCCCAGCAGCGCGACCAGCCAGCGCGGCAGGAATCCCGCGGCCAGCATGATGGGAAACAGGTAGAGGAAGCCCAGCGACACGTAGGGCTCCGTCAGCCAGTCGATCAGAGCAATGCCGAAAATGAGGGCTCCGCTGACCAGTAGAACAGGAACGCGATTCCGCTCGTCCCAGATCGCATCCAAGCGCGTCATGAAGGTGGTTTAAATTCAATTATCCCACTGTTCCGCGCTGGAGTTGCAGATTTTGTCAGGCCAACGCCGGAACCAGCTCCCAGAGGCCCTCGAAGCGGGCGCCGCGCAGGACCATCTCGAAGGCCTCCACGACTTCAGGGTCATAGAACTGGCCCGAAGCGGCGCGAATCCGCGCGACCGCTTCGTCGATTTCAAAGGGCGGCCGATAAACCCGGTTGGTGGTCATCGCGTCGAAGGAATCCGCCACTCGCAGGATGCGCGCAATCACCGGAATGCTGTCTTCCCTAAGACCATAGGGGTATCCGCTGCCATTCCAGTTCTCATGATGCAGTTCCACGGCGGCGAGCAGATCCTCGGACGCGCGCATTTTGGCCAGAATTCTTCGTCCAATGCCCGTATGCATCCGCATCATGCCGCGCTCCTGATCGTTGAGAGGCGCCGCTTTCAGCAGAATGGAATCCGGAATTCCAACCTTGCCAATGTCATGCAAACGACCCCCCAGGCGAAGTGTTTCGATCTGGGCTTGAGCAATCCCCAGACGCTCGCCAATCTCAATCGAATATTCGGCTACGCGGAGGCCGTGTCCCGCGGTATACGCATCGCGTGCATCGAGCGCTTCCGCAAGCGCTTCCAAGGCAACTTGGTGGGGTGAACTCGGGTGGAACAACATTCTTGGGCTTCGCTCCGAAGTTACTCATCGGCCGGAACGAGGAAACCAAGAGAAAAATTTCGATGGCATCCCTATAGCCTTCCCCAGCCGAGCCTGTGTGAAAACAGCGATTTTTACCCCGGCATGACTGCCGGGGCTTGCTCGGCCCTTGCCGCTCAACGACATCGTCAAGCCCTGCCGGTAGCCGGCAAAGGATGCCGGCAAGGGATGCTATGGAATTTGTGGAATTGAAGCCGGGTTCGTTCCAACTACGCCGCTTCGCGCTCGGCGACGGCGCTGGTGAGCTTTGCCACCTTGATCGCCTTCGCGATCCCGAAGGCGCGCATCAGCTTCAGCGTCAGCCACGAGACGTCAAATTCATACCACGCGAGTCCATGCCGCGCCGAGGTCGGATGCGCGTGATGATTGTTGTGCCAGCCTTCTCCGAACGTGATCAGCGCAACCCACCAGGTGTTCCGCGAATCGTCGCGCGTGTTGAACCGGCGCTTGCCCCACATGTGCGTTGCCGAATTTACCGCCCACGTCGCGTGCAGACCGAATACGACGCGCACAAACGTTGCCCACAACACCAGTTGCCAACCGCCAAAGGCGTACAGAATCGCCGACAGGACGGTCAGCGGAACCCAATGATAATTGTTCAGCCAGACGTAAAAACGATGCTTGGCCAGATCCGGCGCGTACTTCGCCATGGCGCGCGTGTTGTTGTGCATCGTCTCGCCCCACAGCAGCCAGCCGACGTGCGACCACCAGGCGCCGTCGCGCGGAGAATGCGGATCGCCCGGCTTATCCGAGTACTGATGATGGACGCGATGGATCGCGACCCAGGAAATCGGGCCGCCTTCGAGCGTCATCGCGCCGCAGATCGCAAACCAGTATTCCAGCCACAGCGGCACCACAAACCCCCGGTGCGTATGCAGCCGGTGGTAACCGAGGCTGATGCCCCAGCCGGTGCACATCCAGTAAAGGGCAAACGTGATCGCCAGCGCTTTCCAGCTAAAAAAGAACAGCGCGGCGATCGCGCCGACATGAAACAAAGCCATGACGATGGCCGTGGTCCAGTTCAGTCCATGACGGGGGATAGCGACAATGTCGTTATTCAATTGGTCTCCAGAATCCTCACAGTAGCAGGGATTTCACCTGTCGTTTGTAAGAGTTATGTAATTTCGGGAAAATCTGCCGATCGGCCTAAGGGGAACCGATTAGCCCGGGGTCGGGATACACTTTAGGCCGACGCCGATTCAGGAAACGTGCAGCGCCGCCGCATTCCGGGCGTCGCGACGCGGCCTCACGACGATTTCCACGTCCTGATCGAGCGCCACGAGGAAGCGCAGCAGGCGCTCCACGGAAAACTGCCGAAAGTCGCCGCGCAGCATCTTGGAAACATCGGGTTGGCGAACGCCGAGGAGCCGGGCTGCGTCGGCCTGCTTCAGGCGGCGCGCCTTCATGATCGCGTCGATCTTGAACACCAGTTGCGCTTTAATCAGATGCTCTTCAGCGTTCGGCACGCCGAGGTCTTTAAATATATTCCGGCTGCCCGTCGCGTATCCGTTTTTGCCGCTCTTGCTCATCGGTCTCCACCCCTTGCGATCCGTTCGGCCTCGCGCAAGCGCTGATGGATCAGTTCGCTGTCCCGCCGCGGCGTTTCGCGTCCTGTCTTCGATTTCTTTTGGAACGCGTGCAGCACGTACACCGCGCCCGCATACTTCAAGGTATACACCGTTCGAAACGTGTCGCCACGAAAGTCTTGAATCACCTCGAGAACTCCTGCGCTCCCAAAGCCGGCGAGCGGCTTTGCATCGCGATGCTTACCGCCGCGCTGCGCGATATACAACGCATAACCTACGCGATCCAGCACCGGTTCGGGAAACGCGCGCAAATCATCGCGGCTCGAACCGATCCAAACTAGCGGCCTTAGAAAAGGCTCGGCTCCCATCTACAAATATAGTGATTTCACTATGCGCGGTCAACCCGTCTCTTACGGCACCGGAACGAACGGGACCTTCGCCGCGTTCATCGCGTCGTTGAACTTCACCACCTGCTGACGCAACTCATCGATTTTCTGGCCCGCGCCGGCGATCGCCTGCTTCACGATCGCGATCTGTTCCAATTGCGTCCGGCTGGGCGCGGCCGAGAACGATTCGATCTGGTTGATCAACTGCGTAACGCGATTCACGATCGGCTGGAGCACAAAGGCGGGCTCCGGACGCGACAGCATCTCCTTGCGTTCTTCCGCCGACATCTGCTGCTCGCCTCCGAATCCCCGGCCCGCAAACGCCGGCCGCATATCGTCCATCGACTTGCGGAGCGATGCGGCCATGGTCTTCACGTTATCGGGCACCTTGTTTGCATCCGGCCGCTTCCAGGCATTTTCGAGCGCGGTGAGCGACGCATCGGATGCGGTAAATTTTTTCCGCAGCGCGTCGGCCTGCCTGGTCATCTCCACCAGGCCATTGATCGCGGCGCGGCGCTTGGCGCGGTCGGCGGCGCTGAACCAGGTGATGCGCGGATCTTCCTCGACCGTAAATTTCTGCGAGCTCTTATTGGCGCCGATCGAAATTTCGACCGTGTACTCGCCGGGGTCTACGATGGGTCCTCCGAGATTCTGGCGCGGTCCGCCCTGAGCGACGGAGCGCTCGGCCGCCTCGATTTCCTGTGGCGTAGCCGGCACCGGCCGGTCGAAGCGCATATCCCAGACGACGCGATTCACGCCGGCCTCGATCCCGGCCGGCTTCAGGGCCGCGATCTGCTTACCTGCCGCGTCCAAAATCGCGATCTTCACGTCCTTGGGATCGGGTTTGGTCTTCGCCCAGAAATCGATGATCGCGCCTTCCGGAGGATTGGCGCCTTCAAACACATCATGCGCATCGAAGCTGCGTTTCTCGCGCATCTTCCACATGGTCGCCGGACGGACGTGGAACGCCTGGACCGCGCTATCCATGGTTTTCGCGTTCATTTGCTCGAGCGCGGAAATGCTGTCGAGAAATCCACACGGAGCGTCCGTGCGTCGCGACGATCAGGTCATTTTCGCGCGGCTGGACCTGAATATCGTCCACCGGCACGCGCGGCAGATTGCTCTTCAACTCCTGCCAATGGCCGCCGCGATCGAAGGAAATGTACAAGCCGAATTCCCCGCCCGCAAACAGCAGGTCGCGATTGCGCGGATGCTCGCGAATCACGTGCAGGCCTTCGTTTTTCGGGATTCCATTGGCGACCGCCTTCCAGGTTTCGCCAAAATCGGTGGTCTCGAAAAGATACGTGTTGTAATCGTCGCCGCGATGCCCGTCGAAGGCCACGTAGGCCGTCCCGGCATCGAACGCCGAGGCGAGCACGCGGCTCACATACGTTCCCTTGGGAACCCCGGGAATATTGCCAACCACGTTCTTCCAGGTCTCGCCGTCGCGCGTCACCTGCACGTTGCCGTCATCGGTTCCGGCCCACAGGATTCCGGCGCGCACTGGGGATTCGCTCAGCGTGGTGATGGTGGGCCACGCCGCCACGCCGTCGTTGCGCGAAAGCATGTTGCGATCTTCCACTTTCATGCCCATGATGCTCAGGGTCTTGCGATCGACGTTGTTGGTCAGATCCGGCGAGATGCGCGTCCAGTCGTCGCCCTGATCGGTCGACTTGAACACGAAATTTCCGCCGTAATAAATGGTCTTGCGATCGTGCTTGGATTCGGCCACCGGCGAATTCCACTGGAACCGGTAGCGCGGCATCTGGTCGTCATCCTCGCGCGGGCGGATGCTGCGCGATTCATGCGTGCGCAGATCGCGCCGGATCAAATTTCCATCCTGCGATTCGCCGTAGACGATCCAGGGCTCATCGGGATCGATCTGGGAGTAGAATCCGTCGCCGCCGGCCACCGTGTACCAATCCTCGTTGGTGATGCCGCGGACATTGGTGGTCGCGCTCGGCCCGCACCAGGAATCGTTATCCTGCAATCCGCCGCACACTTTATACGGCTTGGCCATGTCGTAGGCGATTTCGTAGAACTGGCCGATGGCGATCTGCTCGCGCGCATCCCAGGTCCGGCCGGCATCGTGGCTGAAATGGATGCCGCCGTCGCAGCCGACCAGCATGTTATTGGAATTCGACGGATCGATCCAGATGGCGTGAAAATCGACGTGAATGCGGGTCACGCGATTGGTCACAAATGTTTTCCCGCCGTCCTCGGAATATTCCATGTTGACGCCCGCGACCCAAATGCGCTGATCGTTGTTCGGGTCGATGCGCACCTGGCTGAAATACATCGGCCGGGGATCGGTATTGCTCATCCTGGTCCAATGCTCGCCCATATCGTCGCTGCGATAGATGCCGGATTCCTCGGCTTCGACCAGGGCGTAGACGATGTTTCCGTTGCGGCGGTAGACGTCGAGCGCGATGCGGCCGAGCTCGCCCTTGGGCAACCCTTCCGTCAGTTTCTTCCACGTCGCGCCGCCGTCGGTCGAGCGATAAATCGCGCTCCCCGGGCCGCCGCCGTTCATGCCGAACGCGGTGCGGCGGCGCTGATAGGCGGCCGCGTAGATCGTATCCGGATTCATCGGGTCCATGGCGATGTCGTTCACGCCGGTGTCGGGGTTGATGTAGAGAACTTTGGTCCACGTCTTGCCGCCGTCGACGGTTTTGAACAGGCCGCGCTCTTCATTCGGTCCCCAAAGGTGCCCCTGCGCGGCGACGTAGACGATGTTCGGGTTGGCCGGATGAATCAGAATGCGCGGAATGTGGTGGGTATTCTCAAGACCCATACGGGTCCACGATTTTCCGCCGTCCATCGATTTATACACGCCGTTGCCCCAGGACGAGCTTTGCCGGTTGTTCGCTTCGCCCGTGCCGACCCAGACCACGTCGGGCTCGGATTGCGAAACCGTCACGTCGCCGATGGAGGAGACGGCCTGATCGTCAAACACAGGGGTCCACGAGATTCCGCCGTTGACGGTTTTCCATACGCCGCCGGAGGCAAGGCCCGCGTAGGCGATGTTCGTGTTGCTTTCGACCACGGCGAAATCGTCGGTGCGCCCGCCCGGGTTCGCGGGTCCGATCTCGCGAAACTTGAGGGGTTTCAGAAGGCTCGCGTCGGGTCCGTTTTGTGCGGCGCCGAGCGCGGAGATCAGCAGAGCGAGGGAGAGTGCTCGTTTCATTTACTACACAGTTTATGCCGAATTTAACCGTGCCTTGACGAGCCTGTGTGAAAACGGCGATTTTTACCCCCGGCATGACTGCCGGGGCTTGCTCGGCGGTTACCCCTGTTTCCGGCCGTACACGGCCCTTGCCGCTCAACGACATTGTCAGGCTCTGCCAGTAACAGACGCGGCTTGACGCCGCCAAGCCGCGCCGGTGACGGCGGGGTTCAAAATGCCGCTCTCGACCGGAATATCTATTCTTCGATGCGCTTCACCGTGTGACGCGCCAGATACCAGCAGGGGTCGAATCCGAAGTGCGGAAACAGGGAGCGCACGCAGGTTACGGTTTCGGGGGGAACGTCGAAATCATATTCCGTCTTTTTGTTCTTGAGGCCGATGGCGTAATACGGCTGAATTTGAACGTTGCCGTAAGGATTGCGGGTTTTGGGAACGGGGAAGCGGACGCTCAGAAAATCGCCCGCGTAGATCACCGCCACGGCAGCGGCGAGAAAAAAAATGACACGTTTGAGCGCGCGCACGTATCCTAAATATTGTAGCGCCGCGTACTGAAACTCGCGCATCCAAACGTCTGGATAAGATAAGAGGCTGACATGCAGGCTTGGGTACTCATGCTATGGCTTGGCGCCGCCGCCGGCGGCGCGGATCTGGACCGGGCGCGCAACATGCAGGATCGCGCGGCGCTGGATCGTATCGCGGCGGAGGCCACCGCGGCTGCGCAAAAATCTCCCAACGACGCCGCGGCGCAGTACCAGGCGGCGCTCGCCGAGTCCTACGTGGCGGAAGTGGCCATCGAGGTTCGCGATAAGGGACAGGCGCATTCGGCGGCGGAAGCAGGCATCCGCATCGCCGAGCACGCCGTCGCGCTCAAACCCGACAGCGCGGAATATCATCGCGTCTACGGCACGCTGTGCGGGCAGGCGGTTTCGGCCAACGTGCTACAGGGCCTGAAATTCGGCCGCTGCGCGCAGGACGAGGTGAACAAAGCGGTGCAACTGGATCCGAAATCGGCCATCAATTACATCAGCCGCGGCGTCGGCTACTATTATTTGCCGGCGGGCCTGGGCGGCGGCGTGGAGCTCGCCGTCAAGGATTTCGAGAAGGCCATCGAGATCGATGCGCGCTCGGCCGACGCGCATCTGTGGCTGGGACTGGCGCTGCGCAAGGAAAATCGCAACGCCGATGCGCGCCGCGAATTTCAAAAAGCGATGGAGTTGAATCCGGCGCGCGTGTGGGCCAAACAGCAGCTCGAAAAAACGCCTCCGCAATAGGGCTTTACTGGGCGAAGCGGCGCTTTTACTGGCGCAGGCCGGCGCGTTGCTGCGCGGTCTGTTCGGTCGAGCGCCGCTCCTCGGAAGTCTTGCTCGCCGGCTGTGGCGCGTTCGCCTGAAGCACGAAGAAAAACACGCTCGATTTCAACACGTAGCCGTTCTGCGCGCCCGGATTGAACACCTGGCCGGTGGTCGAGCCGGTGACGTTGATCGAAATCACGGGGTTCGACGTGTTCGAGCTGACGTCGATCCCATTGACCATCTGCGTTCCATTTCCCGTCACGTAGGTTCCATACACCAGCCCGCCGGCGCCCTTGGCCGGATCGATGACCGCGATGAATCCGTTCGAGCCGCTGTAGGCTTCGTTGCTCGCATAAGGCGTGGTATACATCGCATCGGCGGTCACCGGCATGTCGGTGGACAGCGTATAGCCTCCCAGATAGTACCGTCCGAAGGCGTCCAGCGCGAACCCGTACGCCACTTCCCCGCCCGTTCCGCCATAATACGTGGAATACACCAGGCCGCCGGGCCCGGGCTGCGTCGCATTGACGTTCACCGCCGCGACAAACGCGTTTCCGTTCCCGCCGAACACCGTCTGGTAGGCGTTCTGCGTGATCGGAAAATCGAAGGAAAGGGTGTATCCGGCGATGACCGCGTTGCCCTTGGCATCGAGCGCGATCTGCTCGGCTTCATCCACCGACGATCCGCCGAGAAATGTGCAGTAGTTGAGCGTCGCATTGTTCAAATTCATCACGGCGAGGAACGCGTCGCTGTCGCCGTCGTATCCCGACTGGACCGAATTGCCAGCGATCGGAAAATCGGGCGAGAACGTCCGCCCGGTGACGTACACGTTGCCCGCCGAGTCGACCGTGATGGCGTTTCCGGAATCCTGGCCCGATCCGCCCAGGTAGGTCCCGTTGATTTCCGAAGCCGCGCCGCTCTGCGTCGGGTCGATCTGAACGATGAACGCATCGTAGCCGGCCACCTGCGCCGGCTGGTACGCGTTGACCACCGGAAAATCGGAGGAAACGGTCCAGCCCGTCACGTAAATTTGACCGTTCGCGACCGCGATCCCGTTGCCCTGATCGAAATTGCTGCCGCCTAAAAACGTCGAATAGATCAGCCCCGCGGCTCCCGCCTGGGACGGATCGAGCATGGTCACAAACGCATGCGAATTTCCGCTGTAGGTGGAGATCAGCGCGCTCGCGGTTACCGGAAACGCGCCCGAATCGGTGGACCCGGTGAGATACATCACGCCGTTCACATCCACCGTCATCGCGAAGACCTGGTCATTCGACGCGCCGCCCAGATACGTGCAATACACGATCGGATTGGCGGGTTGCGCCGGATCGAGCTTCATCGCCCACACATCCAGTTGGCCCGCGTTGGCCGTTTGATAGGCGCTCGACGTCGCCGGGAAATCGACCGAGAACGTGTTCCCGGCCACGTACACGAAGCCCTGCTCGTCGTGCGCCACTGAAACCGCGAAATCGGGAGCCGTGCCGCTCAGATAAGCGGTGTAGGACAGCACCGGATCCACCACCAGCTCGCTCGCGCGGTTGTATTCGCCCAAATCGAGCCGGACCAGGCCATCGCGGCCGATTCTGTATTTCGCTTCGACGCCGGCAATCTCGCTCGCGCCGCGGCGTTGATAGACCACCGGCGCGCGCTGCGTCACCTCGCCGCCGTCCACCGTCAAAATCAGGTCGCCATGATCGTTGATGTGCGCCGCATCGGCGCCCTCGAACCGCATACGGATGCGCGACGGATCGGCGCCGGGTGCGATTTCGAAGTCGTATTCCACCTGATGCCCGCTTCCGTAATACACCACGTCGATTCCCGGATAAATCGCGCGCCGATGGAGCCGCCCGAATGCGGGGACGCTCGCATAACGCCGGCCGGAAAAATAATTGGTGGGCACAGCCGATGGATTCTCCGCATCGAACTTCGCGTGAGCGTTCGATCCCGGCATCGTCAGACGGACCGTGCGATGGCCGGCCCGGATCAGCGTCGCCCGGTCGGTGAACTCAAACGCGTAACCCGCTCCGTGCGCGATCCAACGAACGCCGCCGGGAGCCGGATGGAGGCTGGTATTCGGTTCGAATCGGACGGGCGCGGTCTCCAGAAGCGCAGGCGGCGTAAATGTGGATGCGCCCATGCAGAATAAGACCGGGCAGAATAAGACCGGGCAAAATAACAACGGGAGTACTAACCGCATGTGTGTTTTGGACGTTCACTCCGGAATCGTAGTTTCAGCGGATCTCCTCTATTAGAGCACGCCCGGCTCAGTTCGCGGGTAAATGCCTGCGCACGAACAGGTCGTAAACCCCGCCGCCGGTCAATCCGCCGAACAAAGGTCCCAGAATCGGCACCCAGAACGCCGCCGCGCCGTCGGTGAGTCCGTTGTTTTTGAACCCGGCCGCGACGGTGAACAGGCGCGGACCGAAATCCCGCGCCGGATTGATGGCGTAGCCGTGCATCCCTCCGAAGGCCATGCCGATCACCACCACCACCAGGCCCACCATCAGCGGCGTCATATTGGCGCCCGGCGGCGTGTTGCGCTCATCGGTGATGGCGAAGATCATCATCAGCAGCAGCGCCGTGCCGATGGTCTGGTCGAGGAATCCCGCCGCCGGCTGCTGCGGAAACGCGGGAAACGTGGTGAAGATTCCAGCCGTGTGGTCGAGCGCCGGATCGATTTTCAGGAACTGCGGATGATAATTCCAGAACACGATCGCCGCCGCGACAAAGGCTCCCGCCACTTGAACCAGCATGTAGGGCAGGACTTTCTTCCACGGGAATCCGCGAAACACAGCCAGCGTGAGGGTCACCGCCGGGTTGATATGCGCGCCTGTGGTCTTGCCGGCGATGTAGATCCCCATCGTGACGGCCAGGCCCCAGGCGATGGTGATGTTCGTGTAGCCGCCCTTGTTGAACAGGACGTCCATCGCCACCACGCCGGTGCCGAACAGAATCAGGACCAGGGTTCCGAAAAATTCCGCAAGCAACTCGCCCGGAAGCGTCGTCTTAGTCATCCGTTAAAGGATACAGTAGACGCTGCTGGCGATGGAGCTATCGCCTGCCGTGCCCGCCGCCCGAATGGCCACCGGAAGAATGCCCGCCGCCCGAATGGCCACCAGACGAATGCCCGCCGCCGGAGAAATGCGATCCTCCGGAGAAATGAGAAGACGACCCGCGCGGCGCCGAGTAATGCGCCGAGGGAGCGCTGCCGCGATAGTTCCCCGCCATCGACCTCGACCTCGAATTCGAGTAGCCGCGGTAGGCCGACCCTCCGGCCGGCCCTCTGTAAGACGGCGAGGAGCGATACGCTTGCGATCCGCCGCGATATGCGACCGCGGAACGGTT
>DATHCE010000140.1:0-4022 GCA_035319685.1 Bryobacteraceae bacterium
CGGCTGGAGCCAAATCACCGATCACGTCACCTATCTCAGCGTTCGGCCCGATCCGGACCGGGTGCTGCCGGCCGGCTGGGTTTATCCGGCGCTGCTCAAAAACCTGCCGGACCAGGTTAAGTAAACAGGTCAAGTAAACCAGTCAAGTAAACCAGTTAAGCAAACCGGTTAAGTAAACCAGTTAAGTAAACAAGTCAAGGCAGGAAGAGACCGGAACATTACGCTTTCGCTCGCAGGGGATCGAACCGGACCACGTGGCCGTCTGCGGCCCGTTCACCGTTGGTGGTGTGTCCCGGCTCTCGATTGCTCATCGGATTGCTCATTGCATTGCTCATCCGGATTGGTCATTCGGATTGTTCATCCGGGATTGCTCATCGGGCGCCGATTCATGCGATCCTCAAAGAAATCGTGCCTGCAACTCCTTTAACCCGTCCGCTTCGGATCGTCTCAATCGGAGGCGGAAATGGACTCTCGACGCTGCTGCGCGGCCTGAAGCGTTACGTCAAGGCCGGCGATGGGGCGGTCGAGATTACCGCCATCGTCACGGTGACCGACGACGGCGGCAGTTCCGGCCGCCTGCGCCGCGAGTTCGACGTGCTTCCGCCCGGCGACATCCGCAATTGCATGGTCGCACTGTCGGAAGACGAAACATTATTGACCAAATTGTTTCAATACCGGTTTTCGAACGGACGCGGGCTCAAGGGCCACAGCTTCGGCAATCTGTTTCTGACGGCGATGACCCATCTGACCGGCGATTTCAGCCAGGCGGTGAAGTTGTCTTGCGAGGTGCTCGCGGTGCTCGGCCGGATTTATCCGTCGACCGCCGCGAATGTCGTGCTCGAAGCGACGCTCGAAGACGATACGAAAGTGCTGGGGGAAACGCGCATCAGCCGCAGCCGGTCGCGCATCCGGCAGATCGAGACGCGGCCGCGCCGCCCCAAGCCGCTCAACGAAACGCTGGAGGCGATCGCCGGCGCCGATCTCATCACGCTGGGTCCCGGGTCGCTGTTCACCAGCATCATCCCGAATCTTCTGGTGGAGGGAATTCCGCGCGCGATTGCGATGTCGCCGGCGCTCAAAGTGTATTTCGTCAACCTGATGTCGCAGCCGGGCGAGACCACCAGTTTCCGCGCTTCCGATCACGTCGCGGCGATTCTGCGCCACGCCGGCCGGGCCTGGAAACGATCGCTGATCGACGTTTGCGTCGTCAACTCAGTGCCCATCACCGGCAAAGCGCTGGGCCGTTATCAGGCGCGGGCCGCGCGGCCGGTGGAAATCGACACGGAAAATCTCGAACGCATGGGCTTGCGCGTCATCGCCCTCGATCTGCTGCGCATGGCCGGAACCAGCGGGCGGGAAAAAATCCGCCACGATCAGGGAGTGATCGGCGCCGTCGCGCTCGAGCTCGCGCAAAAAGGCCAACGCGCCAAACTGAAACTCACATCATGAACACTACTGTCGTCATCCTGGCCGCGGGACTCGGAACCCGCATGCGATCCAAACACGCCAAGGTGCTCCATCGCGCCGGCGGACTGGCGCTGGTGGAGCACGTCGTCACGGCCGCACGCGCCGTCGCGTCTCCCGATCATATCGTCGTCGTCACCGGCCATCAGGCCGACCAAGTCGAGTCTCTGCTCGCGCCGATCGGGTTGCGATTCGCGCGACAGCGGGAACCGAAGGGCACCGGCCACGCGCTGGCCTCCTGCCGCGGCGTGGTTCCCGGCGAGGATGGTTTACTGATGGTGCTCTACGGCGATACGCCGCTGCTGTCCGCGCGCACGCTCACCCGGCTTCGCGACGTCCAGGCCGCTTCCGGCGCTGCCGCGACGCTCATCACCACCCGGCTTCCCGACCCCACCGGCTACGGCCGCGTTCTTCTCGATGAGACGGACGGCGTCAGCGCGATCGTCGAGGAAAAATCGTGCACGCCCGAGCAGCGCTCGCTCGATCTGGTCAACTCCGGCATCTATTGTTTCCGCTCGGATCTGCTGTGGAGGCACATCGGCGAGATTGAACCCGACATTCACTCGCGCGAATATTATTTGACCGATATGGCCGGGATTCTTTCGCGCCACGGCTATCGCGTGCAGCCGATGCACGTGGAGGATTCGAGCGAACTGGTGGGCATCAACACGCGGGTCGAGCTGGCCGATGCCGATCGCCTGCTGAGGCGCCGCAAGGCGGAGGAACTGATGCTCGCCGGGGTCACCATCGAGCGGCCCGAAACCGTGACCATCGATGCCCGGGTCGAGATCGGCGCCGATACGGTCATCGAACCTTTTACGCGCCTGCTCGGCGCCACCGAAATCGGCGAGGATTGCCGCGTCGGCGCGGGCTCGATTCTGGAATCGGCGATTCTCGCCGACGGCGCCATCGTCAAGCCCTACAGCCTGGTCTCCGATTCGCGAATCGGCAGCGGCGCGCACGTCGGCCCTTTCTCGCGGCTGCGGATGAACGCCCGCATCGGAGAACGCGCGCGCGTCGGCAATTTCGTCGAAGTAAAAAACAGCCGGCTGGGCGAGAGAGCCAAGAGCCAGCATCTCGCCTACCTCGGCGATTCCGACATCGGCGACGCGGTGAACATCGGCGCGGGCACCATCACCTGCAATTTCGACGGAGAACGGAAGCACGAAACCAAGATCGGCGCGGGCGCTTTTGTCGGCAGCAATGCGACGCTGGTTGCGCCCATCGAAATCGGCGAGGAGAGCTACATCGGCGCGGGCAGCGTGATCACCGATCCGGTTCCGGCGCGAACGCTCGCGCTCGGGCGCGGCCGGCAGGTGATTAAAGAAGATTGGCTTAGCCGAAGAAAAAATTCGGCAAAAAATCCGGAGCAGGCCTGATCACTTTTTCTGCTGCGCGGTCCGCACCACGATGAGCATCGCCGTGTCGCCGGCTTCATCGGTCACATAGCGAACCGTGACGCGGACTCTCATCTTCAGTTTGCCTTCGACTTTCGTATCGGGCGTGATGCGAAACGAGCGATTTTCGGTCTTTCCGGAAAGCTTGCGCGAAACCGAGATTTTCTCCGGGGTCAGCTCCGTGACCGAGCCGGCAAAGAACGTATCGGCCTGTTTCGTAGCAGGAGGAGCCGGGGGCGGTTCCTGTCCGGCCGCAAATCCGATCAACATTGTCAGCCACATCAACAGGGAGGCGGAGAGGAGCGCAGGGTATCGGGCCACGGTCATTAGGAATCATCAAACTCCCGACTGCATTATCTCACTTCAAAATGAACCTTCTTTCACGAATCTTCTTAGAGCTGGTTGGAAAAGGGGACAGACTACTCTGTCCCCGATCCGATGTCGTCGATTCATTTGAGAGCAGTCGGCGCGGACAGAGCTGTCTGTCCCCTTTTTCAACCAACTCCTAAAGCACCAGCACGGGATGATACAAGTGAGGAAGACGGGCTTCGCCGATGGCGATCAGATCGCCTTGCGCCGTCACGGCCTTCACGAATCGCGCGTCCTGGCGCGCGTGAAACGGCGACACGCGGAAATCGCGGCCGTTGCGGATCTGGCTGGCGGTGATCGAATCGACCAGCTCCATGGGAAAGTCCGGCAGGAGCTGTGCGGCGGGAATCACGGCTTCGTCGAGCCGGCCCTCGGCCGCCATCGAGGCAAGCTGTTCGAGCGTTCGCGCCGATTCGATTTTGAAGTCGCCCGAGGCGACCCTGCGCAAGCTTTTCAAAAAAGCCCCGCAGCCCAGCGCCTGGCCCGCTTCATGCGCGATGCTGCGCAGATAGGTGCCCGCCGAACAATGGACGCGTACTTCGGCCTCGCACCCTTCCGGCTTGCACCCTTCGGGGCGCAAAATTTCGAGCGAAAAAACCTCTACGCGGACCGGTTTCAACTCTACCGGCTGATTCTTTCGCGCCAGCTCGTACGCCGGCCGGCCGGCGATTTTTTTCGCGGAGATGGGCGGCGGAACTTGTTCGAATTCGCCGCGGAAACGATCGAAAATCCGGTCGAGTTCGGCCCGGTCGAGCGTCACCGCAACGTCGGGCGATGTCGCCATCCCGTCGG
>DATHCE010000141.1:0-13127 GCA_035319685.1 Bryobacteraceae bacterium
CCGAATATCGCGGGCACAACGCAAAATCCTCGACGGTAACGCGAATCGCCGCGGCCGCCTCCGGGAGCGCCCGCTTCACCGGATCGATCACCCGCTTTCCCGTAATCGCCGCAACCTCGCGCGCCATCCCGTGATGACCCCACAGGTCCGGCCGATGCGTCAGCGATTTGTTATCGACCTCGATCGCCCAATCCGCGGTCAGCTTCAGCGGCCCATCGAGTTCGACAATTCCCGAATGATCGCGCCCTATGCCCAGCTCCGCCGCGCTCGCCAGCATCCCGTCGCTCTCGACGCCATCGATTTTTTTCCGCCCCACCGGCAGATACACCGTATGCAATCCCACCCGGCAATTCGGCGCGCCGCACACCACGATTTTTTGTCCGTAGCGCGCCGTCTCGACGACCGCCTTCCGGTTATGGCTCGATCCCATGGATTCAACCGCGACCACCAGCGCATCGGATGCAGACTCGAGCGGCGCGCCCATCTCTTCGACGCCTTCGCATTCCGCCGTCTTGAGCGTGATTCGCCGCATCAAGGCTTGGGCGCCGTCCTCCGAGGGCGCCGTGTCCAGCCCGTCCACCATCTCCCGCAGCCAGTTGTAGGAAAACTTCATGGTCAGAACTGTCTCAAGAACCGCAGATCCCCGCCCATCAGCAACCGGATATCGTCGATTCCGTACCGCATCATCGTCAGCCGCGTCAGCCCCAGCCCGAACGCGAACCCGCCCCAGATTTCCGGATCCGCGCCGCCATGCCGCAACACCGCCGGATGCACCAGGCCGCACGGAAGCAACTCGACCCACCCGGATTGTTTACACACTGGACAACCCGCGCCGCCGCAGATCAGGCATTGAATATCCAGTTCGAATCCCGGTTCGACGAATGGAAAAAATCCCGGCCGCAACCGCACCGTCACGTCGCGCTTGAAAATCGCCGAGAGCAGCGTTTTCATGAAGTAGATCAGGTGCGCCACCGACACCTCGCGATCCACCATCATGCCCTCGAGCTGGTAAAACGTGTGCTCGTGCGACGCGTCCACTTCTTCGTTGCGAAACGTCCTTCCGGGCGCAATCATTTTGAGCGGCGGCCCCAGAGTTTCGAGGCCCCGGATCTGCACCGGCGACGTGTGCGTGCGCAACAGGCGGCCATCTTTCAGCCAGAACGTATCCTGCATATCGCGCGCCGGATGATCCGCCGGAATATTCAGCGCGTCGAAATTATAATATTCGCTCTCGACCTCCGGTCCGTCGAGCACCGCGAATCCCATCGACACGAACAACTGTTCCAGCTCCTGTTGGACTTGCGTTACCGGGTGCAAACTCCCCGGCCGCACTCCGGGAGCGGGGGTGGTCAGGTCGATCCACTCGGAATCGAGACGCGAATCCAGCGCGAGTCGCTCCAGATGCGCCTTCTGTCCTTCGAATATCGCTTCAACGCCCCGCTTGGCATCGTTGAGATGCTTCCCAATGTCCTTACGTTTGTCCTTCGGGAGCTTCGGAATTTCGTCGCTGATGGCCGCGAGGTCGCCCTTTCTTCCGAGCACCCTAACGCGAATCGCCTCTAACTCGTCTAAGTTCGACGCGCGCGCGATCTCCTCGTGGGCGTCTCCCTGCAATTCGACAATCCTTCTCTGGAGTTGCAGAATTTCGTCTGACACCTACAGACTCGCTCCATTCGATTCCAGATACTCGACCATCGCCTGTTTCCCGCCCGTTAACGCCAGGTCGAGCGCCGTCTGATGATTGTCCGCGCGCGTCTGCACGTCCGCACCCGCGGCCACCAGCGCCTTCGCCATGTCGACATCGCCGTTCTGCGCCGCCGCGTGCAGCGGAGTCCATCCGCCCTGCTGCCGCGCATTCACATTCGCCCCATGATCCACCAGCAATTTCACCATGCCCGCGTGTTTCCCCGCCGCGGCGGCATGCAGCGGCATGTTCTGCATCGGATTGGTCGATCGCGAATTCACCTGCGCACCCTTGTTCAGTAGCAATCGCGCGGCATCCTCCTTCCCAAAAAACGCTGCCAGATGCAGCGGAGTCCATCCATCGGCCGACAACGACGACACCAGCGCTCGATTCGCCGCGAGCAGTTCCTCTATGCGCGCCGTCTCGCCCTGGATCGACGCCGCGAAAATCGCGAGCGACGGATCGGACTCCACCAACTCCGCAACACGGGACGAATCTCCCGCTCGAATCGCTTCGAAAAGTTCTTTCATAAGGGCCGCCGGTTTGCTCTACCTCACGCGGCAGGCGCGAATACATCCTCCGCCTTGGTGATCTCCCAGGCGAGGTGATTGAGATAGAATAGCAGCGGCGCCGGGGGAAACGCCGCGTGGAATTTTTCCCACGCCTCGCGCTGCCAGCCCTCTTTCAGGTACGTCGAAATGTCGGCGTCTTTCGCGAAAAACCCTTCTTCGTGCGGCACTCCCAGATGATCCAGGACCGCCTTGATCATGTCGAGATGCGACACCAGAATGGCCTGCGAAAGATCGGTGGCGAAATCGTCGTCGTGTGCCTCCAGCCGCGTCCAGACGCGCGGCCCGCACTTGCGTAGCGTCTCCGAATTGAGTTTGTTCAAATGGAACCGGGTCTTGACGCGCTCGAAAAGCTGATACGTTTTCAGCTTCCCTATCGAAATCGACCGCATGTTTTCTTGAAACGTCTCCTCCCCCAATCGGAGGAAGATGTCGCAGAGCTGCATCAACATTATTGTAACGGGTGCGGCCCGACTACTGAATCCTCACCACCCCCGGAGCGGCTTCTTTGAAATTCTTCATCACCGCCGGATCGTGACCCGGAATAATCCATTTCTCGCTCGACGCGAGTTGCTTCATCCGGTCCTGCGCGCGCAAATTCGACGCCGCGTCCAGCGTCTCCGCGATGGGCGCATGCCGCTCCAGATTCATATTCAGATAAACATTGTCGCTGGCGAGCACCACCGTTCCACCCGCCGTATTCACCGCCAGAAACTGTGACGCATACGTGTGCTTCCCGCCGGTGTACGCCGTGATCCCCGGAAAAATCTCCTGTGCGTCGCCGTTCACCAGACTCACGCGCCCCTCCGTGTTCATCTTCACCAGGCCCAGCAGATCTTCCGGATCGGCCGCCGTGCGGCGATGCCCCTGCCACGCTTGGCCCGCGTAATATTCCAGCTCGTCTTTCTGAATCCAAATTTTCGCGTTCGGAAATAAATCGAATCCGTCTGCGTGATCCCAATGAATATGGCTGATCACAACGTCCGTGATGCCTTCCGCCTTCACGCCGGTGCGCTCGACCGCCTCGGACGGCTTCGAATACTCCGACGGCTTCCATCGGTTCATGAATTTCTCGCGATAAAATCCCGAGTCGAACAGAATGTTCCGGCCGTCGCCCTTGATCAGCCAGATCATCATCGCTATGTCTTGCTTTTGCGATTTATCGGCTCCCGCCACCAGCTCGGAAAGCGGAAAATCATGGATGGTCGCGTAGCGGATCGCGTAGACCTCATAACTTGGCTTGGTTTGGGCCATCGCCGAACCGGCCAGCAGAGCTAGAATCAGGAGCCGCACGTTTCAAAGGGTATCACCTTCTCGCGCATCCGTCTTCTCGCGCATCATTTCTTCTCACACATGAGCGCGAGCGCGTTGCCATCGGGATCGCGAAACAACGCCATCCACAATTCGTGACCCGGCATCTTCGCTACCAGGTGCGGATCGCGCTCGAAGGCGACGCCACGAGCCTTCAGCGTCTCCGCCGCGGCTTCGATATCGTCCACCTTGAACGACAGCATCGAACGTTCCTCCGGCGCGAGCATCAGCCTCACCCCGCCGCAATCGAAAAACGCCGCCTTCGACGCCTCCAAACGCAGCGGAATGCCCAATTTGTCGCGATAAAATTCCGCGGCCCGCGCGGCGTCGCGGACCGGCAACGCGACCTGCCCGATGGTCGATAGCCCGAAAGAAGTCATGCCGCTCATCGCTCCCTAAAATTCAAAAATCGCCCGCGCTGAATCCAAACCCGTCGATCGTGAATCTTAAATAGCAGGTCCGGCGCGTTCGCAGAACCCGTTAAGTCTAATTGATTCTGTGAGTTCAAGTACCTGATCTTATGGCAGTTGGGCTATTGGCGATCAATTTTTTACAATAATATATTTAGCAGAGCAGAAAAGGTGGCGGCCGGTCGGTTCTCGCCTCTGGCGGCCGCGAGTTGGGTCGTCTGTCTCCTTTCTTGAGTACCCTGTGAGGAGGATCCGTAGTGTGGATCGTTAGAGTTGCGCTCAATCGCCCGTACACTTTCGTCGTGTTGTGCCTGCTGGTTCTGTTGATCAGCCCGCTGGTCATTCAAAGAACTCCCACCGACATTTTCCCGAACGTGAACATCCCCGTGGTCGCCGTGCTGTGGAACTACAACGGCCTTGCCGCGGAGGAAATGGAAGAGCGCATTGCCTCCGGATTCGAGCGCGGCCTGACCACCTCCGTGATGGACATGGAGCACATCGAATCGCAAACCGTGAATGGCCGCAGCATCGTGAAGATCTTTTTCCATCCGAACGTGAAGATCGAAATGGCTGTCGCTCAGGTCACGGCTTTGGCGCAAACGAACCTGCGGATGATGCCTCCGGGAACCACGCCGCCTTACATTCTGGTATACAGCGCTTCGAGTGTGCCGATTCTTCAGCTCTCGCTTTCCGGAAAAGGCTTGAGCGAGCAGCAGCTTTTCGATTACGGCGCGAACTTCATCCGCACCGACCTGGCCACGGTGGAGGGCGCGGCGATTCCGTGGCCCTATGGCGGGAAACAGCGCCAGATCATGGTGGACATCCGGCCCGATCTGCTTCAGGCCAAAGGATTGTCGCCGGCCGACGTGGTCAGCGCGATCAACAGTCAGAACCTGATTCTTCCTTCCGGCACTTCTAAAATCGGCCAGTTCGAATACGACGTCGATCTCAACAGCAGTCCGGATAAGGTTCAGGAGCTGAACGATCTTCCCATCAAGGCCGTCAATAACACCACCATTTACATCCGCGACGTGGCGCACGTGCGCGACGGCTTCTCGCCGCAGACCAACATCGTGCGCCGCGACGGAATGCGCGGGTCCCTGCTGACCATCATGAAAGTCGGCTCGACCTCGATGCTCGATATCGTGAGCCAGGTCCGCAAAGCGCTTCCGACAATTGCGGCGAAACTTCCGCCGCAGCTGAAAATCGAACCGATCGCGGACCAGTCGATCTTTGTGCGCGCGGCGGTGAGCGGGGTCATCCGTGAAGCGATTATCGCGGCCTGCCTCACCGCGCTGATGATTCTTTTGTTCCTTGGAAGCTGGCGTAGCACGGTGATCATCGCGGTGTCCATTCCGCTCTCGATCCTGGTGTCCATCTGCGTGTTGAGCGCCCTCGGCGAGACCATCAACATCATGACCCTCGGCGGACTTGCTCTGGCCGTCGGAATTCTGGTCGACGACGCCACCGTGGCCATTGAAAATATCCATCGCACCATGGTGTTCACGCCGAACCTGGAGGGCGCGATTCTTGAAGGCTCGCGCCAGATCGCCGTCCCGGCGCTGGTTTCGACGTTGTGTATCTGCATCGTGTTCCTGCCCATGTTCTTCCTCACTGGCGTCGCCCGATACCTGTTCATCCCGCTGGCCGAAGCCGTGGTCTTCGCGATGCTCGCGTCGTACCTGCTTTCACGGACCCTGGTCCCGACGCTCGCCAAGTATCTGTTGAAACCTCATGACCAGGAGCGCCACGGCGAGCCCGCCGCCTGGAACCTCCCCGCGCTATTGCAGGTCGCCTTCGAGCGCAGTCTGGAGCGGACCCGCAACCGTTTTCGGGACACCCTCGATCGCTGCATCCGTCATCGCGGGTGGTTCATCCCCGTGTTCCTGGCTGCTTGCGCGGCCGCTTTTCTGCTGGTGCCGTGGCTCGGCCAGGATTTCTTCCCGGAGACCGATGCCGGCCGCTTCAATCTGCATTTCCGCACCAAGACCGCGACTCGGATTGAGGAAACCGCGGCTACCGGGGATCTGGTGGAAGCAGCCATCCGCCGCGTAATTCCGCAGGAGGAGTTGGTCAGCATGATCGACAATATCGGCTTGCCGTACAGCTCCATCAACACGACCTACAGCGTTTCCGGACCTATCGGGACTATGGACGCGGATATTCTGGTGTCCCTTTCGGAAAAGCACCGGCCGACCGCCGATTATGTCCGTGAGTTGCGCGCGCGCCTGCCGCGCGAATTTCCCGGGGTGTCATTTTATTTCATTCCCGCGGACATCGTCAGCCAGATTTTGAATTTCGGTTTGCCGGCGCCCATCGATATTCAGGTGAGCGGGCAGAACGTTGAGGCTTCACGCGAGTTCGCCACGCGGCTGCTCACCCAACTGAGAACCATCCCCGGCGCCACCGACCTGCGCATTCATCAGCCCTTCGACCAGCCCAAGATTCACATCGACGTGGACCGCACCAAGGCCGAAGAAAGCGGTTTTTCGCAGATGGATGTCGCGAGCAGTTCGCTGGTGTCGCTCAGTGGAAGCTTCCAAACCGCTCCGTCGTTCTGGCTCGACCCGCGCAACGGCGTATCGTATAACGTCGTGGTCCAGGCGCCGCAATACACGCTCACTTCGCTCAACGACCTTCAAAATATTCCGATTACCTCCTCCCAGGTCAAGACCGCCAAGCCCGAAATCCTGGGCGACGTCGCCAGCGCCAGCCGGGGCGCAGGCCTGGCGCTGGTTTCGCATTACAACATCCAGCGGGTCGTAGATATTTTCGGATCGGTGCAGGATCGCGACCTGGGCGGGGTGGCCGCCGACATCAATCGGGTGGTCGATCAGAACCGCCAATTCCTGCCGCGCGGCTCGCAGATCATGGTGCGCGGCCAGATCGAAACCATGCGCACCTCGTTCGCTGGATTACTCGGCGGACTGCTGCTCGCCATCGTGATGGTGTACGCGTTGATCGTCGTCAATTTTCAATCCTGGCTCGATCCGTTCATTATTATTACCGCGCTTCCGGCCGCGCTGGCGGGCATTGTTTTATTTCTTTTCGCGACCCATACCACGATCAGCGTGCCGGCGCTGATGGGCGCGATCATGAGCGTCGGTGTCGGCACCGCGAACAGTATTCTGGTGGTGAGCTTCGCCAAGGAGCGGCTGGCGGATGGTCTCGCGCCTGCCCAGGCGGCGATCGAGGCCGGATTCACACGCTTCCGTCCCGTAATCATGACGGCGCTCGCGATGATTATCGGCATGGTTCCGATGGCGCTCGGTTTGGGCGAAGGCGGTGAGCAGAATGCGCCGCTCGGGCGCGCGGTCATCGGTGGTCTCATGTTCGCCACGGTCGCGACATTGTTCTTTGTGCCAACGGTTTTCAGTCTCCTGCATCGCCAGTCTACGGCGCCGGATGCGAGACAATAGAACTCAGAACTTATCAATTTGAAAATGGGAAAGCCTTCCATCTTAGCTCGAACTTTAAAAGTGACGTTTTTTGCCGCTCTGGCTCTTTTGCTCGCGGGCAGCGTGGTGATTCGCGGCATCAATTCGCGGATCCGAGCTGCCGCGGTCGTAAAACAGGAGACGCTCGATCTGGCCGTCCCCTCCGTCGCCGTCGCGCACCCGAAGATGGGTTCGATGAAAGACGAGGTGGTGCTGCCGGGCAATATCCAGGCGTTCGTGGACGCGCCGATTTACGCACGCACCAACGGCTATCTCAAGAAGTGGTACACCGACATCGGCACGCGCGTGAAATCGGGCGAGCTGATCGCCGAAATCGAGTCGCCCGAAGTCGATCAGCAGCTTCAGCAGGCCCGCAACACGCTGGCCACTTCGCAGGCCAATCTGAAGCTCGCCGAGATCAACCAGGATCGCTACCAGGCGCTCTGGAAACTCGATTCGTGCTCCAAGCAGGATCTCGACAACGCCGTCGCGACCTACCAAGCCGACAAGGCGACCGTGGCCGCCGGAGCCGCCAACGTCAAGTATTACGAGCAACTGGTCGCGTTTGAAAAAGTGACCGCGCCGTTTGACGGCGTGATCACGGCGCGCAACACCGACGTCGGGCAGTTGATCAACGCGGGTATCGCGGGTTCACCGCAGGAACTGTTCCACATCTCAGCCATCAACCGGCTGCGCATTTTTGTCAGCGTTCCGCAGATTTATTCGCGCTCGGCGGTTGCCGGCGTCGCGGCCGATGTCACGCTCACTGAATTTCCGGGCCGCCGCTTCACCGGCAAGGTCGCGCGCACCTCCGAGTCTATCGACGCGGCTACGCGCACGCTGCTCACCGAAGTGGATGTCGACAATCCTACCGGCCAGCTTCTTCCCGGCGCGTTTGCCGAGGTGCATCTGAAGTTGAACGAGGGAAGCCCGGCGATTGTGGTGCCGGTGACGGCGCTGATTTTCCGCGCGCAAGGCCTGCAAATCGCCGTTGTCCGCGGCGACAAAGCCGACCTGGTCAACGTCAGCTTGGGCCGCGACTTCGGCACGGAGGTCGAGATCACCGCCGGAATCACGCCGCAGGATTGGATCATCATCAACCCTCCCGATTCGCTCACCTCGGGCGCGGCGGTGCACCCCGAGCCGCCGGGATCCACGCGCGAGTAGGCCCGCCGGCAGGAGCGCTAGAATCGAGTCGTGAAGCAATTCTTTACCGGATTCTTTCTGGGCCTGATCTTTGCGGCCACTTTCGTGGGAATTTTAGTGGTCGCCGCCATGCGATTCGGCGAAAAGAAAGTCTCCGTCGCCGGCAACTCCACGCTGGTTCTGCATCTCCAAGGCGATCTGCCGGAACAGGCTCCGGTCGAATATCCTCTCGAAATTTTGCAGCAGCAACAACCCCTCACGATGGTCGAGACGTGGCAGCTGCTGCGCAAGGCCGCGGCGGATTCGCGCATCAAAGCGCTGGTGCTCGAGCCGCAAGACCTGACGGTGGGTTGGGCCAAACTCGAAGAGCTGCGCGACGACGTGAATGCATTCAAGAAATCGGGCAAGCCGGTGTATGCCTATCTGCGTGGCGCCGGCGCGCACGAATATTACGTGGCTACCGCGGCCGATCGAATCTATATGTCGCCCGAAGATGAGCTGGATTTGAAAGGGTTGCGCGCCGAGCTGATGTACGTGAAGGGAACGCTCGACAAACTCGGCGTGGATATGGAATTCGAACATGTGGGCAAATATAAGGACGCGCCCGACATGTACACGCGCACCTCGCCCACGCCGGAGACGCTGCAGGTGGAAAACGAAGTCCTCGATCAATATTACGGCGACCTGGTCGGGATCATCGCGCAGGGCCGCAGGAAACAGCCCGAACAGATTCGCGCGCTGATCGATCAGGGGCCGTTTGTCGGCGATGAAGCGCTGGACGGAGGCCTGGTCGACGGGCTCCTCTACGACGACCAGATGTACGGCAAGCTGAAGGATCAGCTCAAGCTCGACACCGAGAGAATCGGCGAGCGGGATTATGCGAAGGCGCCGGTGGCGGGCATGGAGGGTCCCACCAGGATCGCGTTCCTGGCCGCGGAAGGCGACATCACGCGCGGCAACCCCTATCAGGACGGCGCCGTTAGCGGCATCACAGCCAGCGCGCTGGTGCCGCTGCTGCGTAAGATCGGGAACGACTCGTCGATCAAGGGCGTGATCTTCCGCATCGATTCGCCGGGCGGCGACGGCATCGCCTCGGACGATATTCTGAATGCCGCCAAGGAAGTGAGCGCGAAAAAGCCGATGATCATTTCCATGTCCGACTTGGCCGCATCCGGCGGATACTTCATCGCCATGACCGGCGATCCGATTGTGGCGTATCCCAATACCCTCACCGGATCGATCGGAGTGTTCTTCGGGAAGGCCAATCTCGCAGGACTGTTCGGCAAGATCGGCATCAACATCGACATCCTGAAGCGGGGGCAATTCGCCGATATCGATTCCGCCGCCCGTCCGCTGACCGATGCCGAGCGCGCCAAATTGAGGCGTGAAATCGAAGTAATGTACCGGAATTTCGTGGAGCGCGTCGCGGCCGGGCGGAAACGTCCCTACGATCAGGTGGAACCGCTCGCTCAGGGGCGCGTCTGGGTCGGGGCGCTCGCGAAACAGAACAGGCTGGTGGACGACCTGGGCGGACTGGATCGCGCGGTGGATCTGATCAAAGAGAGATTAAAGATCCCCGTCTCGGAAAAAGTCACATTAGTCATGTATCCGCCCCGCCGGTCTTTGTTCGATTTATTGTTTAATCGCAGCGATAATTCGGCGAATATGGAAACGATGATGGAAAACAAGCTCGGGGCGCTCGCGGGAAACCTGCCGGTCCGTGCGCTGGCCCATGGCGGGATTCTCGAACTGATGCCTTACTCGATTCAAGTTAAGTAAGCGCTTTCCGTTATTTAAAGTAGGCGTCGTCGAACACGATGTTGGTCTTTTTCTTCAGATCTTCCAAGCCCTTCTGCGCCATTTCGGGCTTGATCTTCTGCTCGATCTCGGCCTTGACGTCGTCGAACGACTTGGTGCTGTGGTCTTCCACCAGAATCAGGTGATAACCGTATGCCGACTTGACCGGCTCGCTGACTTTGCCCACCTCTTGCGCGAACGCGGCCTTTTCAAACTGGGGAACCATGCGGCCCTTGCCGAATTCACCCAGTTCGCCGCCATTGGTAGCCGTTCCAGCGTCGTCGGATTCGGTCTTGGCCAGATCGGCGAAACTGGCTCCGGCGAGAATTTTCGCGCGCAGGTCGTTGGCCTTGGCCAAAGCTTCGGCGTCGGTGAGTTCCTTCTGGCCGGGCTTCGCCGCCGCTTGCGAGCCCTGCGTGCGGATCAGAATGTGGCGGGCCTTCACCTGCTCCCAATCCTGCTTGTGCGCGGCATAGTAGGCGCGAAGATCGGCTTCCTCGGGTTTCGCGTTCGCGAGCAGGTCCTGGTAGACGTGCTGGGCGATGATCTGGTCGCTTTGCAGCGCGATCTGCGCCTTGATCTTGGGATCCTGGTCGAGCTTGCGCTCGCGGCCCGCTTGGGCGAGCGTGATCAGGTCGGCGAGCTGTTGCGCGAGCCGCCGCCTGGCCGCACCATTCTGCAATTGAGCGCGCTGCTGTTCGGGGAGCGTGGTGATGATCTGCTCGAACTGCGATTTCGTGAACTTCTGCTCGCCGATGGTGAGGACCACCGGATCGGCGGGAAGAGGCGGCGTCGAAGGCGTCTGTTGCTGCCCCCACGCGTACACCGCGCCGAGCAGAAGGAAAAAATATTTCATAACGACAGGATAGCAGGCGCAATTCCGGGGTTACCCGCGGCAATCGACTTGCGGACGGCGGACGGAAGCCGCTCCGGCGGCGAGACCGGTCTTGAGCTGCGCCAGGCGCGCATTTTGGAGCCCCGCCCGATGTTTGATGGCGAGTATAGCGCGGCGGATCTCATTTCCCGCCTCGATGGCGCCTGCGATCCGGACCGCGAGTTGTTCGGACGGCGCGGCGTCCGCCAGTTCCCGGATCGCTTCCGCGCGCGCTTGGAGCGCCTCGGCGATGGCCGCGACATCGTCTTTTTCCGCGGCGCGCAACGCGAGTTCGTTGGCGTCTTCAATGGTCATCAGAAGTTGGTCTGGCCCGGCCCGTACAGCACCAGGCTCAACGCCTGCAAGCTGCCGCTCAGTTCCTGCTGCTGGTTTTGCAGCGTCTCCTCCGCGGCATCGGCGGCCGCCAGTTGCGAGACGAGGTTGGTTTGCATCGTCTCGATCTGGGTGGTCACCGTGCTGGCTTGAGTCTGCAAATCGGTATCGGTCTTCTGGAGGCCGGTCACTTCGTCCTGGATCAAACCGGACACCGGATCGCTGAATTGGTCAAGCGTCGCGGAGAATCCGCCGAGACCCGAAGTGGTCGATCCGATGTAGGTCAGCGCATCGCTGATCTGCTGGGAGCCGAGCGAGTCGAAAGTGGTCGACGAGAAGCTGGCAACGCCGGTATCGCTGAATTCGATGCCGAGATCGGCGAGGCTTTGCACCGTGCCTGTCGTGGTGGTGTACGAAGTCAACTGCCGCAGCGTTTCCTGGATCTGGTTGAGAACCGTCTGACCCGCCAGCGGACCGCCGCTGGTTCCGGTTTGCGTCCCGATTTCGGTCTGAAGCGCGTTGTATTGAGTGACGAAGTCCTGAAGGTCGCTTGAAAGCTGCGACGGATCGGTCTGGAGCGACATCGTCACGGGCGTCGCGCTGGGCGCAAGAAGAGTAAACGTCAGGCCCGGAATAATGTTGTTGACGGTATTGCTGGATTGGTCGACCTTGATGCCGTTGAGCTGGAACACCGCATCGCTGCCCTGATTGGTGTCGGTGAGAACGTCGGTGCCGGATGCCGTTGCGCCGTCGTAGAGCTGAAGGGTCGTCGCGCCGGTAGCGTCTGCTGTAACCGAAAGATAATTGCCGCCGGAGGTGGTCAGGATGGAAGCGGTGACCGGGGCGCCGGAAGCATTGATCGCGTTTTCAAGACCCTGCAGATTATTGTTGCCGGTCAGATCCAGATTGTAGGTGTTCGATCCCACAACGAGCTGCATCTGGCCGGTTTGGGACACCGCGGTGGTCGTGGTATCGGCGTAACCCGTGGTGCTGGTTTCCGATGCCGCGCTGGCGATGGATTTGATCGAGTTGATCGTGTAAGTATTGGCGGTGGTGGCGCCGGTGTCGGTGACACTGACCACGCTTGGGTCCGAGCTGGTGGCTCCAAGCGCCTGACTGGCGGCGAGTGTGCCGAGGTTCTGAAGACTCGTCACCAGACTGGCGACGGAGCTGTTCAGGGTACTGAATGCGCTTTCCTTCGAAAGCACCGCGGAATCCTCGCTTTGCAACTGTGCGAGAGGGATCTCCGCGGTTTGCATAGCATGGTTCAGGATCGTCTGGTACTCGCTGGCGTACTGGCTGACGAAGTCAGGAGTGGCAGTGACGATTCCAGTCGAGGGGCTGGTCGTAGACGAAGTGCTCACATCGAAGTTATCGGCGGAATCGGAGTTTTTTTGACCTCGGATAAAGCCTTGCTACCTTGAAATGCTTGGTCGCAAACGGCCGGACGCGCTGTCTTGGTCGACGGCAACGCGGACAGACTTGAGAACCTGCGCCGCAATGTCTCATTTTCCGAGAGCGGACGTGGCTTCGTCCAACAGATCGGCTTCTTTCGTGAGGATTCGT
>DATHCE010000142.1:0-2655 GCA_035319685.1 Bryobacteraceae bacterium
ACCGGGTTCGACGTTCCCGCCGCTGCTGCTGGGAGGGGCGCTGGGCGCGATCGCACTGGTGGCCGGGCTGTGGTGGTTCCGGGAAAAACGTTTGGGAACGAACCGGCGGCTGCTGCGGGCGTTCCATGCGTTGAGCGAAGACATCATTTCGGCGGGGTCGCCGGGGGAGATTGCGGAAAAACTCGCGACCGTGCTGCCGACGGTGACGCAGGCAACGGGAGTGCGGCTGTATTTGTACAGCCGGAGAAGCAAATCGCTCGAGCGGGTGCCGACGCCGGGCGAGCCGGATCCGATGGTGGTGCCGGTGGAATCGCCGCCGGACGGATTGGCGGGCGGAGCGGTGGTGTGTTTTCGAAATCGCACGCTGCTGAATGTTCCGGATCTGCGAAGGAGTCCGTTTGCCGAGGCGGAGGGCGAAAGCCAGCCACGATCGGCGATGTTTTTGCCGCTGCTTTCGCAAAGCGATGTGACGGGAGTGCTCGAAGTGGGAAATGCGCGGAGGATGGGATATTTCAGTCACGAAGAGCAGGCGGCGGCGCAGCACCTGGCGAATCAAGTTGCCGCGTCGCTGAAGCTGCAAGAGCAGCAGACCATCCGCGAGCAGCTTTTCCGCAGCGAGAAGCTGGCGGCGACCGGACAGTTGATTTCGGGCGTGGCGAGCGAGCTGCGCGCGCCGCTCGATAGCATTTTGCAGCTTGCGAATTCGCTGGCCTCGTATGGGCGGAATCCGATTCCGGAGCGCGAGCTGAAGCTGCTGGCGGGGGAATCGCAGCGGGCGAGCGAGATCGTGTCGCGGCTGGTATCGTTCGCGCGTCCGGAGGATTCGGCGGCGCGGCAGGTGGACGTGAACGCGATGCTGGCGAGCCTGATGCAGTTTCGCGATCCGGAGTGGCGGGCGCTGGGATTGCGCGTGCAGAACCGGCTGACGCCCGCGCCGGCGCTGGTGCTGGGTTCGCAGGGGCAGATCGAGCAGGTGTTCTTAAATCTGCTGGTGCACGCGGAGCAGTACGCGTCGGAATCGGCCGCCAAGACGATTTTCGTTTCGAGCAGCGTGATCGCGCGGAGGGTGATGATCGAGATCGGGTATTCGATTGCGCAGAGTGAGAAGGGCGCGGAGGTCGATCCGTTCGCGGAGGGACGGTCGCGGGATGGAGCGCTGGGGCTGGGAGTGTGCCGGGGGATCATTCAGAGCCACGGAGGCGAGATCCGGTTCCGCAGCGGACCGGCGGCGGAGGCGATCCGCATGGCGCGGTTCGAGATCGACCTGCCGATCGCGCGCGAATCGGCGCACGAGGTCCGGAGGGAGGCGCCGCGGAGCGCGCGCAAGACGGGCGCGGTGATGACGGTGCTGCTGGTGGATCCCGACGCGGGCAGCCAACGGCAGTTGCTCGGACTGCTGGCGAGCCGGGGGCATCGCGTGGTTCCCGCTCCGATGGAGGAGGCCGCGGACCTGGCGCAGCGGGTGCGCTTCGACGCGGTGTTCTGGGCGATGCGGCCGTCGGCGCCGGGAGCGAGCGATTATCAGGAAAAGATCCGCGCGCACGTGGCGTCGTTTGTGCTGGTAAGCGATGGTTATGACGCGGAATTGGCGGGGAGTTTGGAATCGAGCGGGGGGTTTTTATTGGCGCGTCCGGTGCAGGAGAGTGATTTAGATCGGATATTGAAGCAGATGGAGGCGCAGGGTCCGAGCGCGCAGGTGGCGAAGCCGGCGAGGTGAGGGATCGGGGAAGGAGGTCTTTGACCCCGATTTTCCCGATTTTCGATCGCCGTCCCGATTGCGCAGTCCGGCCCGGAGTGACAATATGAGCTTTGGTGATCAACCCTAATAAAGCGGTCGTGGAACGCATCTTCGCCGAGCTTGCTCTGGGAAACGGCCGTCCCCTGCTCGAACACATCGCCGACGATTGCCGGTGGCGTGTCATCGGCTCTACGACGTGGTCCGGGCAGTTCCATGGCAAGAGCGCAATCCGAAAACAGCTTCTCGGCCCTCTGGCGTCGCGCTTAAGCGACGCTTATCGCGCCGCCGCATCGCGCATCATCGCCGAGGGCGACATTGTGGTGGTCGAGGCGCGCGGTAACAATCGCACCACTTCCGGCCGCGTTTACAACAACGAATACTGCTTCGTGATTCACTTGTCCGGCGATCCTCCGCTGATGCGGGAGATTACCGAGTACGCGGACACGGAGCTGATGAGCACCGCGCTCGGAGCCCTGGAGTAAACGACACGGAGGCACGCGTCAGCCGGTCGAGATGTTCATCTGAACACTGCCGACCGCGGGGCAACGCGCAGGGAGGAGGAGAGGGACAGCCTGAGGTGCCGGACTCGATTTCATCACCCCGGAGTGTCCCTTTGCAAAGTTTTGCCGGAAAATCGCACTTTCTCTTCAATGCCGCGCGACCCACGCGGCGGCCTCTCCAGAACAACCTACAACATCGCCCAAGCCGACCCCTTCGGCGAGGAGCCATTCGTCGAGCAGATGGAAGAGTTCTCCAACCGACGCTGGCGTGATGGAAAAAAGCGGAGGCCAAAACCGCAAATTTCGAGTAGAGTAAATTGGCGGGTGTCCCCAAAATGGAATTTTGAACTCGACAGCTCAGGCTGTCCCCATTTCCAATTTCCACATTTCCCATTTCCCCGTGATTTTCACCACCAT
>DATHCE010000143.1:0-3539 GCA_035319685.1 Bryobacteraceae bacterium
GGCCGGCCTCATTGACTTCAGCGATCCACGCAAGACGGCCCGGGTCCGGATAGGGAAGCGGATTGAGGAGAACGGCTTTGACCACGCTGAACAATGACGTGCCGGCGCCGACACCCAATGCTACCGTGAGGACCGAGATTAGCGACAGGGCGGGCGCCCGGCGAAGCGAGCGGGTCGCGCGGCGGAGAAGGTCGACGAGGCCGAAAGGGACAGCCTGAATTGAGCCCTTCATTTTATTTCAAGGGGACGGAGCGCTCCGTACCCTTCGCATTTTACGCCATCATCGCCGATTCCTGCGCCTGTTCGAAGCTCCAGCGCCGCAGCGTGCATCTGGCGCCACGTTTCCACACCGCCCGAATCGCCGGCCGAATGAAACACGGCCTGTCGATTCGTCCCCCGTTGGGTTATGTGATACGGAAGATCCGGAACAACCGAGCGCGCATTGCGAGGCATGCTGCCGAATTTAGTGGCCGGGAGAAGTGAAAATTCTCGAAGGGGACCCAGCGCTCATCCACCCTGGAACGTTTGAAAGTTACTCTTCGTGCAGGGCGGAAATCGGGTCGACGCGCATCGCCTTTCGCGCGGGGAACCAGCTTGCGGCCAGGGCGACGGCGAGCAGGACCGCGGTTGCCCCGCCGAGCGTCGCGGGATCGGACGGGCCGATGCCGAACAGGAGACTCGAGAGCAGCTTGCGAACCGCCAAACATCCAGCGAGACCCAGCGCTGTGCCGAACGCGGCCAGTCGCAAGGCGCGGAGCGTGACCATTCCGAAGATCGCGCGAGGTTGTGCGCCGAGCGCCATGCGGATGGCGATGGCCGGCCGGTTGCTGTTGACCATGTAGGCGAGCACGCCGTACAATCCGATGGCCGCCAGCAGCAATGCGAGCAGGGCGAATCCGCCCAGCACCTGCATTTGAAAACGCTCGCGCGCGACCGAGCGGCTGAGCACTCGATCCATGGTTTCGAACTTGACGGCGGCTTCTCGATCGGCCGAGTGGATCCGGTCGCGAACGGCGGCGACGATCGTAGACGGGTCCTCGGTGGTGCGCAGCACGAAATTTTCGTCGAGAAGCTGCGACGGCAGGGGGACCTGGGTATGGGTGACGTAAGCGGTCGGCTCGGCCGGCCTGGTGAGCGAGGATTCGTGGACGTCGCCGGCAATCCCGACGACGGTGAGCCACTGTTCCTTCGGCGAGAAGCTGTCGAACCAGATGCGGCGGCCGATGGGATCCTCGTCCGGCCAATAAATCCGGGCCATTTCGGTGCTGATCAGAACGACGGGCAGCGAATCCTGCGTGTCGCCGTCGTTCAGATCGCGGCCTCGAAGCAGGGGGATGCGCATGGTGGTCAAGTAGCCGGGGCTGACGATGCGATAAACGGCGTCCGCTTTGCCGGAGTCCTGCGGTCGATTCTCGAGGTTGAAATGACCGTCACGCATAAATCCGTCGAGCGGAAGATCCTTCACTAAAGCGGCGGATTCGACTCCCGGGATCAGGCGCAGTTGGGCAAGCAACTCGCGGAACATAGGGCTGAGACGGTCGAAGCCGCTGTCTCTTGAGGGGGTCGTGAAGGACGCGTTGGCGGCCAGGACGTGGTCCGCGGTGAAGCCGGGGTTGACCGATCGAAGCTTCCAAAAACTGTTGGCGAGCAGTCCGGCGCCCGCAACCAGAACCAGCGAGAGGCACACTTCCGAGATGACCAGCGCGGCTTGAGCGCGATGCGCGTGGCGTCCCGCAGTGGCGGAGCGGGAGGCGGCTTTGAGCGCATCGTTCAGGTTCAGCCGGGAAGCGCGCCACGCCGGGAGCACGCCGAACAGGAAACCAGTCAGAGCGGAAATCGCCAGAGCGAAGGCGACGACGCCGCGATCGATGCGAATATCGTCGGCGCGAGGCAGATCGCCGGGGAGCAGGATGCGCAACAGGTCCATTGACCAGTAAGCGACCAGCAATCCGAGCGCGCCGCCGGCGGCGGCAAGCACCAGACTTTCGGCCAGCATTTGCCGGAACAGATGCGCACGGCCCGCGCCCAGGGCGACGCGCACGGAAATTTCGCGGACCCGCGTGGTGATGCGGACCATCAGCAGGTTGGCGACGTTCACGCAGACGATCAGCAGCAAAAATCCGACGGCTCCGAAAAGGAGCAGCAGAGCGGGGCGCGCTTCGCCGGCGATCTCGCGGTCGAGCGGGACGACGACGGCGTCTTTGGCCATGAATGGCGACGGGTACTGCTGCTTGAGGCGGCGCGAGATGGCTCCGACATCGGCTTGCGCGCGCTCCATCGTGACCCCGGGGCGGAGCCGGCCGACGGCGCGGAAATTGTGCGCCGTGCGGCTGGGGAAGTCGAAGAAAGCGCCGGCGGCGACCCAGACTTCCGAATGGTCCGGGTAGTCAAAGCCGGGAGGCATTACGCCGATGACCGTAAACGGCTGGCCCATCAATTTGACGCTGCGGCCGAGAACGGCCGGGTCGCCGCCGTAGGCGCGATGCCACAAAGCGTTGCCGAGGATGACGGTTCCGGCGGCGCGAAAGCTCTGTTCGGCGGGGTCGAATGTGCGTCCGATGGCGGGCTGAACGCCCATAACCGAGAAAAAATCGCCGGTGACTTCGGCGCCGAAGGTGCGCACCGGATTGTCACCGCCGCCTGCGTTTACCGGGCCTTCGCTGAATGCCGCGAGCAGCGAAAAGCTGCGGTTTTCGCGCTGCCAGTCTTTGAAGTTGGCTTGCGCAACCTGCATCGGGCGGCCGGCCTCATTGACTTCAGCGATCCACGCAAGACGGCCCGGGTCCGGATAGGGAAGCGGATTGAGGAGAACGGCTTTGACCACGCTGAACAATGACGTGCCGGCGCCGACACCCAATGCTACCGTCAGGACCGAGATTAGCGACAAGGCGGGCGCCCGGCGAAGCGAGCGGGTCGCGCGGCGGAGAAGGTCGAGGGGGCCGAAAGGGACAGCCTGAATTGAGCCCTTCATTTTTTTATTTCAAGGGACGGAGCGCTCCGGCCCCTTCGCATTTTACGCCATCATCGCCGATAGCGGCACGCACTCGCGCCGGATCTCTTCTGGGCATGGGGCATGGGGGACAGCCTAAGCTGACACCTTCGAAATTGCACTTTCGGGACACCCGTTGAAGCCATTTTACGCAAATTTCGCGATTTTCGCCCCCTTTTCTCGCATTGCGAAGCGATTCCCCGCCCGAGCCGCCCTCAATTTGCTGATAGACGCCTGCCCCAGACGGTCCTCCCGCGCTGAGGAGATCCGCGCGCGCGGTTTCCGGGTCAGAAGATCCTAAGTTTTACGCGAATTTCCTTACAGGGTGCTCTGGGACACCCCCGGGTGGCGAAATCGAGTTTGACACCTCAGGCTGTCCCCCTCGGCCGGTTACAGACTTATCCCAGATCTGCCTACGCCAGATCGAATAGAGGATATCTGTCTGGAGGATTGTATCCTGATTGAATCCGGATTGTCTAGGGATGGCATGCGAATTGCAAACTGCAGTCGCTAAGTTCCAGACTTGCAATCGGTTACGCCTAGGCTGAAA
>DATHCE010000144.1:0-5305 GCA_035319685.1 Bryobacteraceae bacterium
GGTCGAGTTTCTGAGGGCAGAATGGAAGATCAGCCGCTGGGGCTCCGGCGAGACCACTCCGCTGTTCGAGTTTTCCTTATCCGCCGACGAACCGAAGCTGCACGCCGTCGGCGCCTAGGCGAGCCGCTGCACGGGCCCAAAGCCGCGCCAGTAAATGGCGGGGCCGGGCGGACGTGAATGGTTTAAAGCCGCGCCAGTAAGAGTCTGTGTGAAAGCAGCGATTTTTACCCCCGGCATGACTGCCGGGGCTTGTGGACGCGCTTCCCGTTCAACAGGATCGACAAGCCCCGCCAGCGATGGCGGGGTTGAAGGGCGAGTTTTCACGCAGACTCGTAATGGCGGGCCAGCGGACGTGAATGGTTTAAAGCCGGTTTATCAGGCTCGCTGCATAACCGGCTCCGAATCCGTTGTCTATGTTGACGACGGTGACGTTGCTCGCGCAACTGTTCAGCATGCCGAGCAGCGCGGCCAGCCCCTGAAAACTCGCGCCGTAACCGACGCTGGTGGGCACTGCGATCACCGGCGCGGCCACCATTCCGCCCACCACGCTCGGCAGCGCGCCTTCCATTCCCGCGACCACGATAACCACCCGCGCCTCCATCAGCCGCTCGCGATTTTGCATCAGGCGGTGAATGCCCGCCACGCCGATATCGTGGATCGCCTCTACCTCGTTGCCCATCACCTCGGCGGTCACCTGCGCCTCTTCGGCCACCGGAATATCGCTGGTGCCGGCGCACACCACCGCCATTTTCCCCTTGCCGTGAATCGCGCGATCGCGCCACACGCGCAGCGCGCCCGACACGGGAAAATATTCGGCCTCCCCATATTCGCTCTCTAATCGCCTGGCGGCCTCCCGATCGGCGCGCGTCACCAGCAGATTGCGCGCCTGCCCGAGCACCGTGGCCGCGATCGCGGAAATCTGTTCCGGCGTCTTGCCCTTTCCGAAAATCACCTCCGGCATCCCGTGGCGCAGCGCGCGATGATGATCCACCTTAGCGAATCCGAGGTCTTCAAACGGAAGATGCCGCATCCGCTCGATCGCCGCGTCCACCTCCACCGCGCCTTCGCGCACCTGTTCGAGCAGCGTGCGCAACACGTCCTGATCCATACGCTCAGAGAATACCTCACAAGCTGTTATTCGCGTTAATTCGGGTGCATTCGCGGCGAATTTGTCGGGGGTAGTACGGGGGGATCGGACTACCCGCAAAGGAGACGCCGCGAACCCTCCCCAAAACCCTTGGTCCCGGGCAATTCCGAGGTGATACTTAGCTTGCCATGCACATCTCCCCCGAAAACAGTTACCCTCAACTTTGTTTTGTGGCTGGATTGACCTGCGAAGCCTGCACCGCCCGCACCGCGCTCGACTTGGCTCAGTGCTGTAAAGGATTGCGCGGAAAGATGATCGGACAGTTGTTCGTCCAGATTTATCCCCATCCGGCCTGTTCCCGGATGCACGGGCATTTCGCGGAATCCTATCGCGAAGCGTCGACCGATCGGCCGAAAACCCTGGCGGCCGTCGCCTAGCCGGGGAAACGTGCGGCGAACCGGGTTAAGCGGAATCACTGAGATCCGTTTAAGCAATTTCGCCGTTGTTCTAGGCCGAAACCGGCGCTGGAATTCGGGTCGTGCCGCAATTGCCGCGATCCGATAATCTTACTAGGCTGATAAAGGAGGCTAAGTCAGGATGCTTCGGTGCATCGTCATCTGCCCCGACAAGGATCTGGCGGCAAGTCTGCGCAATGCGATCACCGCAACCGGCGAAGTATCCATCGCCCGCGCACTCGACACGTATCCGAATACCGTCGACCTGCTACGGGTGCTTCGCGCCCAGGCCCCGCACATCGTCTTTTTGAGTTTTGAGTCGCTCGACCGCGCGCCCGAACTGGTCAAATTTCTCGAATCGGAGGCGCCCGGGATTCAGATCATCGCGGTGCATCGCACCATGGATCCGAAAATCCTGCGCGAGACGATGCGCTGCGGCGTCCGGGAATTCGTGGCGGAGCCTTTCGACCGCCAGAGCTTGCTGGATGCGCTGCGAACGGTGTATGAGCTGATCCAGCGCAAACCCCCCACGCTCGAAGTGACCGATCAGATTTTCGCGTTTCTTCCGTCGAAAGCCGGAGTCGGAACGTCGACCATCGCGCTGAACGTCAGCGCGGCCATGGCGCGGCGGCCGGGAATGCGCGTGCTGCTCTCCGATTTCGACCTCAACAGCGGCATGTTGCGCTTCATGCTGAAACTTCAGAATGAATACTCGGTGATCGACGCGGCCGAGCACGCCATGCGCATCGACGAGAACCTGTGGCCGCAACTGGTCACCGCCATCGGCGCCATGGATGTGCTGCACGCAGGCCGCATCAACCCGAACCTGCGCATCGACACCATGCAGATCCGCGCCCTGGTGGATTTCGCCCGGCGCAATTACCAGGCGCTGAGCTTCGACCTGTCCGGGAATCTGGAGCGTTACTCGCTCGAGCTGATGCAGGAATCCAAGCGCGTGCTCCTGGTGTGCACTCCCGAAATCCCGTCGCTGCACCTGGCGCGCGAAAAAATATATTTCCTGCGCAGCCTCGATCTCGACAGCCGCATTTCGGTCATTTTGAACCGCTGCCAGAAGAAGGCGATGTTCACCAAGCAGCAGGTGGAGGAGATTCTCGGCGTTCCGGTCGTGAAAGTGTTTGCCAACGACTATCACGGCGTCAATCGCGCGGTGACCAACGGAACCTGCATCGATCCGGCCACGGACATGGGCAAGGCGTTCGCGCAATTCGCCGGAGATCTGCTGGAGGTCCGGGCTCCGGGCGCGCTCCAGGAGAAGAAGAAATTCCTCGAATACTTCGCCGTGCAATCGCGAGCGCTCGAACGCTCCAACTTCTGATCCGCGCCGGCGCTCGCCCGCTATAGTAGACGGGAGTGGCTGAGCGCAAACTTCTTCGCATTCTGGGCGCGGGCTTTGGCGTCGCGGTGATCGTCGGCGCGGTGATCGGCGTCGGCATCCTGCGCATTCCCGGCGAAGTGGCCGCGCATCTCCCCCATACCTGGCTGATTCTCGGCCTGTGGATGTTCGGCGGCGTGTACGCGCTGCTGGCCGCCGTATCGGTAACCGAGCTCGCCACGATGCTGCCGGAAACGGGCGGCTACTTCGTATTCTCGCGGCGAGCGTTCGGAGATGCCGTGGGATTTACCGTCGGCTGGACCGACTGGATCGGCCAAAGCTCCGCCGTCGCCTACGCGTCCATCGCGTTCGGAGAATATTTCGTTTCGCTGGTGCCGTCCATCGGCCGGCGCGAAACCTTCATCGCCGCCGGCGTCATTGCGTTCTTCGCGATTTTACAATTCGCCGGCATCCGCTCGAGCAGCCGCGTGCAGGAAGCCACCAGCCTGATCAAAGCGCTAGCGTTTTTCGCGCTGATCGCGGCGTGCTTCTGGTTCGGCGGAGCGAAGGCGCCGCCGGCGGTTGCCGTCCGCACCGAGCCGCTGTTCGTCGCGGTCATTCTATCCCTGCAGGCGATCATCCTCACCTACGACGGCTGGTATGAAGCGCTGTATTTCACCGAGGAAATCCAGGATCCGGTGCGCGAGCTGCCGCGCATGATGATCGGCGGAGTCGCGGTGGTCATCGTTATTTATGTGCTGGTGAACGCCGCCCTCCTGTACGTGCTGCCGGCCGGCGCCATCGCCGCGTCCAAGCTTCCGGCGGCGGATGCGGCGCGCGTGTTGTTTGGAGCGTCCGGCGGAAGATGGCTGCTGATTCTTTCGCTGGTTTCGCTGCCGCCGATGATCAGTGCGGTGATGCTCTCCTCGCCGCGCATTCTCTACGCGATGAGCCGCGCGGGATTATTTCCGCCGGCGATGGCCGAGGTCAGCCGGCGCGGCAATCCGGATTGGGCGCTGGCGGCGACGGCGGGCTTGGCCATGCTGCTCGCATTGAGCGGAACCTTCCGAACGCTGATCGCAGTGGCCAGCGTGATCTTCGTCGTGAACCATTCCTTCGCCTTGACCGCGCTGTTCGTATTGCGCGGCCGCGAGCCGGACCTGAAACGGCCGTTTCTTGCCTGGGGATATCCGTGGGTGAGCGTCGCGGTGCTGATCGCCGCGCTCGCCATTGTGGCCGGATCTTTTGTGAGCGACCCGCGGCACAGCTTGTACGCGCTCGCGCTGATCGCGGCCAGTTTCCCCGTATATCTGCTCACGCGAGTCCGCCGGGCCGCGGCTGTCACTACGCCTTGATCGCGATCACTTCGATGTAGTCGGCCAACGCGAGCAGCGTCGCGTCGCCGGATTGATTGCGGCGCCGCGCCAGATCCTCCATGGCCGCGGTCAGCTCGTTGGCGCGGTCGCCGGCCGCTTGGTGCGCCTCCATGATCGGGCCGAAATACTTCTTCATGAACTTGACCCACGATTCCGGCGTGTAATGCCGCATCGTCGCCTGGCGCCGAACGAATCGGATGTCGCGAACCGAGCTGCCGAAGCGCTCGGCGGCGATTTCCGGCACACCCCATAAATAAGGAGATTCACCCGCGTGCGGTTTGGGCCCGAAACTCCCGGCTATGCGCGACATTTCTCCGAGCAGACTGTCGGGCGTCCAGTTGGTCATGCCGATTTTGCCGCCCGAGCGGCACACGCGGAGCATCTCGGGAACGGCTCGCGAGGGATTGGCGAACATCGCGCCGAACGTGCTCAGCACCGCGTCGAACGATTCATCGCCGAAGGGAATCGCTTCGGCGTCGCCTTCCCGAAATTCGATCTTGAGACGTTCCACGGCGGCGCGCTCGCGGGCGCGTTCGAGCAGCGCCGGCACCCAATCGATTCCAATCACCTTGCCTCCGCGCCGCGCGGCCGCAAGCGCCGTGTTGCCGGAACCGGTGGCGACGTCGAGCACGCTCTCGCCCGCATGCAATGGAATCGAATCGCACAGCAGTTCGCCCGCAACGAGAACGCTGCCGCCCACCAGCGCGTAGTCGCCCGCCGCCCAGGCGGATTGAGGGTAGCTCATGATGCTGCTCTCATCGGGATCTCCTCTGATATTCGCTGCCGCCCAAACCTCCCGCATCCACCAGCACCGCCACGATCAGAATGATCAGGTTGATTCCTTCGAGGCGCATGTGCGAGTTCGCCATCCAGGCGTAACACAGCGTGGTGACGGGCAGAAAAATAAAGCCGAGTAATGGGACCAAAAAACCGTGATAGGCGTGATTCAGATAGTTCGAAGAGAAAAACAGAAGAGCCAGAACGATGCGCGGGAACAGCACCACCGCAAGCAGGAGCAGACAAGGCATAGGTCCTCCGTGACGTTGGCTTCGAA
>DATHCE010000145.1:0-5233 GCA_035319685.1 Bryobacteraceae bacterium
GGCGCTCATCGGAACCAGGAACAGGCCGCCCGCCATGCCCATCAGCGCGAGCGCGGCGAGGAATGCGGTATAAGACATCGCCAAGTACGCGGTGATGCCGCCGATTCCTATCCACGCCGCTCCAATCGGCGCCAATGCCAACTCGATTTTTTCGCCCGACAACCGGCCCGCGAGCATGCTGCCAGCGCCGAAACCGGTCACGAGCGCCGCAAGCATCCCGGCGATGCGAACATCGCTCAGCTTCATCACTTCCCGGCCCACCAACAGCAGATCCAGCGGCACCAGCGCGGCGAGAAACCAGAACGATGAGATCGCGATCACGGCGAGCAACATCGGCCGGTCGCGCAGCAGGCCCCGGGTGCCGGTGAACGCAAACGATTCGCCGCTCGGCGCCGTCCCAGTCGCGGGAATTCGCAGACTGACGAGAAATCCCGCAATCGCGACCGCAATCATCGCCAGGCCCATCATCGCCAGGCCCATGACCCAAGGCTCGGCCGGCCGGAAGATCCAGCCGGCGAACCCGGCGAGCACGATCGCAGCCGAGGCGCTCATTTCGAGCAACGCGTTGGCGCGCGAAAGATCCTGCTCCGGCAGTATTTCCGCCAGGATTCCGTATTTTGCCGGGCTGAAAATGGCCGCATCGAGCGCGATCAGGAACAGCGCCGCGAGCGTTGGTTCGATGCGCGTCGAAAAAAATGACGCCAGCCCGAGGGTCATCGCAAAAATCTCGAACGCCTTCGCCCCAATCAACACGCTGCGTTTGCGGAAACGGCCGGCCAGGTAGCCCGCGTAGCCGGAAAATAGCAGGAACGGAGCTGCCAGCGCCGCGCCGGCGAGCCAAAAATATCCGGCGGCATGCATAGCGCGGAATGAAACGATCGCTATATAGAGGTTGCGATTGAGCGCGCCAAGAGACTGGGTCCAGAAAAAAGGCTGAAAGCCGGGTCTCGAAAGGATTTTGCGGAAACTGCTCGATTCCGGGTTCAGGACCGTCTTCGCGCCAAACGCGGGCCGCTCGGAAGCTTGGGAATCAGTCATTCAAGGCATTGGCTGGACAACCGCCCGGGTTCGCCACATTGTAGCCTGTTCGATCGGCGCAAATGTGCCAGCATGAAGATATGGCTGGCAGCATTGCGCTCCCCTCTCGCGCGCAGTCGCGCGCTGTTTCCTTCCCTGCGATTCCCTGGTATCTTTGGGCATCCGTATTGGGAGTCACCTCAGCGATGGTCGGCGTTCAGTGGGACATCTCCTGGCACCGGTCCATCGGCCGCGACACGTTCTGGACTCCGCCGCACATGGCGATCTATTTATGCGGCGTCATCGCGGGAATTTCCTCGGCCTATCTGATCCTGGCGACCACCTTTGGGAAATTGCCCGGGATCCGCCAGGCGTCGGTGAAAATGTGGGGATTCTACGGCCCGCTCGGCGCATTCATCACGGCGTGGGGCGGCGTGGCGATGCTGGTTTCCGCGCCGTTCGACGACTGGTGGCACAACGCGTACGGGCTGGATGTGAAGATTTTGAGTCCGCCGCACACGGTGCTGGCGGCGGGGATTCTCGGCATCGAGCTGGGCGCGCTGATCCTCGTGTTGGGCTACATGAATCGCTCGGAAGGCGAGGAGCGGCGGCGGTTCCGCTGGCTTTACTTGTATCTCGGCTCGATGATCGTGATCGTGTTTCAGATCCTGACGCTCGAATACACCGATCGCGTCTTGCAGCACACGGCGCTGTTTTATCTGGCGATGTCGATCGCGGTGCCGGCTGCGCTGATCGGAGTCGCGGCGGCGTCGGGCCATCGATGGGCGGCGACGATTCTGGCCGGGGCGTACATGCTGTTCACGGCGATGCTGGTCTGGATTCTGCCGCTGTTTCCGGCGGAGCCGAAACTGGGGCCGGTACTGAATCCGGTGACGCATTTCGTCCCCCCGCAATTTCCGATCCTATTGATTGTGCCGGCCTTCGCGATCGACCTGCTGAGAAATTATCTCGGCCGGCGCGGAACCAACGTGTGGGTGCAGGCGGTAGCGTTGGGACTCGCGTTTTTCGGGGTGTTCTTCGCGGTCCAGTGGCTGTTCGCCGATTTCCTGATGACGCCGGCATCGGCCAACGCGTTTTTCGGCACGATGTATCGCGACTATATCACCGGGCCGAATTCGCTCGAGGCGCGCAATCTTTTCTATCCGGCTTCACCCCAGTTTGGGCAAGGGATGACCGTGGCGGCGGTGATTTCGATGGTAATGGCGAGGATCGGGCTCGCGTGGGGCAACTGGATGAAAACGGTGCAGCGATGAAGCGCGCAGCGTGGCTGGTTCCGATTCTATTGGCGGGATTGGCGGAGGCGCACATCGGTTCGCCCGACGTGTTCCTGCAAGGATCGGCGGGGCCGTATCCGGTGTTCGTGACCATTCGTCCGCCGACGGTGATTCCGGGCGTGGCGGAAATCGAGGTGCGATGCTCGTCGCCGGCGATCCGGGAAATTCGTGTGACGCCGACGCCGCTCACCGGCACGGGTGCGAAATTCGCGCCGACGCCCGACCTGTTGAAACGGGCGAGCGACGATCCCCAGTTTTTCACCGGGTCGCTGTGGATGATGGCGCCGGGGTCGTGGGAGGTTCACGTTCGCGCCGAGGGCCAGCAGGGCCGGGGCGAGTTGGCAGTGCCCTTGCCGGCGATCGCGACGCGCACCAAACCGATGCAGGCGGCGCTCGGCGCATTTCTGTTCGTGATGATGATTGTGCTGGCGGCCGGACTGGTGAGCATCGTCGGCGCGGGATCGCGGGAAGGGCAACTGGCTCCCGGCGCCGCGCCCGACCGCGGGCGCAGGCTGCGCGCGCGGATTCTCATGGGCGCGACCGCGGCCCTGGTATGCCTGATTCTGTGGGGCGGCGGCCATTGGTGGACGGCCGAAGCGAAAAGCTACGCGGAAAATTTATATAAGCCGATCGCGATGTCGGCGACGGTGGAGGGGCATGATCAGCTGGTCCTGCGGCTGAAGGATCCCGAGTGGGCTCTGCCGCGCGAGACCGACGATTTTCTTCCCGATCACGGGCACCTGATGCATCTGTACGTTTTCCGCGAGCCGGATTTCGACCATGTATGGCACCTGCATCCGGAGCTGCAATCCACCGGCGACATCGCTCCGGTTTCCTCGCGCGTGGATCCCGTGGCGGGCGTGAAGGTCAGGATGGCGGCGTCGAGCGCGGTGTTCATCGAAAATCTGCCGCCCATGCCGGCCGGCAAGTATCAACTGTACGGCGACGTGGTGCATAGCAGCGGTTTTCCGGATACGCTGGTGGCGTCGTTCACGCTGGACCGCGCGATTGCGGGCACGCCGCTTCAGGGTGACGACTCGGGCGGCGTCCCCGGTCAGCCGGCCGGTGGCGCACATATTATTTGGGATCACGATGCATCCCCGATCCATGCCGGCCGCGCGGATGGGTTCAAGTTCCGATTAGTGGATCCAGACGGCCAACCCGTTTCCGACACGGAGCTGTACATGGGGATGCTGGGTCACGCGGCGTTCGTCAAAGATGACGGCACGGTGTTCGCGCACGTGCATCCGTCCGGCTCGGTACCGATGGCCGCGCTCGAATTGGCCAATCCGCAGCCGATGGATCACGCCGCGATGCACATGGACAGCGCCTTGCCGCCGGAGGTCGTGTTTCCTTATGGGTTCCCCACGCCGGGCGATTATCGCGTGGTGGTGCAGATGAAACACTCGGGCGTGGTCGAGACCGGCGTGTTCCAGGCCAAAGTAATTCAATAGAGCAGATAGGGACGGCGCCGGGCGAGAAATTTTTCGAGCGGATCTTCGAGCCCGGTCTCGATCGTGCGCGGATCGTCGCCCGCCTTCATCGCGTTCATGACTTTGCGATTGCCGATCAGGAAGCGGCACGTTTCCAGATCCAGCTTGCCGGCATAGAGTTTGTCGAGGGCGTAGTACAGCTCCAGGCCGAGCCGGACCGAGCTGAACTGCTCGCGATTCACAATCACAAAGCGCACGCCCTCGATCCGCTGGCCTTTGAAGTTCGACGAGTCCGGCGTGAATGCGGTGGGATAGACGCGAACCCCGGGAATCAGGCGCGCATTCAGAAACCGTGCCAGCTCCGCGCCGCGAATCCAATCCGCGCCGATCTGCTCGAACGGCGCACCGGTTCCGCGGCCGACCGACAAATTCCGGTTCCCTTCGAGCATCGCCACGCCGTCATACAGCGTTTCGGCGTTCAGGCTGCGCATGTTCGGCGACGGATCGATCCAGCGAAGGCCGGTCGAATCGAACCAGTCGCCGCGCTGCCAGTTCTTCATGCGGATTACATGCAGATCGGCGCCGAGTTTGCGTTCGGCGTTGGCCATGGTGGCTAGTTCGCCGAAGGTCAGGCCGTGGCGGATCGGCATGTCATAACAACCGGCGATGCTGTTGAGATTCGCGTCGAGCAGCGGTCCTTCGACGTGAACGCCGGTGACCGGGTTCGGCCGATCCAGAACATAAAACGGCCGGCGCGTTTTGGCTGCTTCTTCCTCCGCGTACAGCAGGGTGCACGAATAGGTGTAGAATCGCGCGCCGGCGTCCTGAATATCGTAGACCAGCGCGTCGACGTCGCCGAGCATTTCCGGGGTCATGCGATAGCGGCCGTTGTCGTGAAGGCTCCAGATTTTGAGATTCGTCGCGGCGTCCCTAGAATCCGCGACGTCCGCGCGATCCTCCGTTCCGTTGATTCCATGCTCCGGCGAGAACAGTTCGGTCACCTGGACGCCCGCTGCGATCATCGCGTCCACGTTGCGGCGGCCTTCGCGATCGAGGCCGGTCTGATTGGTGATCAGCCCGATGCGCTTCCCCTGGAGCGGCGCGAAATTTTCCTGCTCCAGCACATCGAGGCCGGTCAGCACTTCGTGATCCGGCGCGATCATCCGCCGCACGCCCGCGCCCTCCAGCGTTTCGTTGTAGCCGGCCACGCTCACCCCGGGCGCATCCACGCCGAGAGAAGCGGCGGCGACGGTCGCCACCCGGCTGCGCAGCGAACTCAGACTTTTTCCGCGGCGCGGATGCACGACGTTGGTCAGCAGAATCACGTACGATTTGCTCCCCGGATCGATCCACACCGAGGTGCCTGTGAATCCGGTGTGGCCATAGGAGCCGATGGGATACAGCTCCCCGCGATTCGACGAATACGACGAATCGATGTCCCAGCCCAGGCCCCGCAGCACCGGCTGATCGGGCGGCGTGTTGGGCGAC
>DATHCE010000146.1:0-4994 GCA_035319685.1 Bryobacteraceae bacterium
GCGCAACGCCAGGAGCAGTTCCGCCGCCAGCGGCCCCCATTGTCAGCGCTCAGGCAGGCATGACCGACAATGTGGCGTCCGCGTTGTGTTACCTGGTCACCGTGCTTACCGGGATTCTGTTCCTGGTGCTGGAGCCCTACAACCGGAATAAAACGATCCGTTTTCACGCGTTCCAGTCGATCTTTTTCTTCGCGGCCTGGATCGCGATTTGGATCGTGGTGTCGATCCTGAGCATGACGCTCGGCACACTGCCGGTGATCGGATGGATTTTCGGCGCGCTGCTGTACATGGTAGTAGGCCTCGGCTTCTTCGTCGTGTGGATCATGCTGATGTACAAGGCCTACAATAACGAGAAACTGGTGCTGCCGGTGATAGGGCCGCTCGCCGAAAAACAAGCGTAGCCCGGAGCGGCCAGGAATACGTCTAAGCTGGAGTTGTGGTGCGTCTAATTACTCCGGCTTTCCTTGTTTTCAGCTTGATCTTCTGCAGCGTGACGAACGCGCAGGCGCCGCGCATTGGCGTTATTGATTTCTTCGGGATCCGCAAAGTTCCCCAGGCGAAACTGCGCCAGGCGCTGGGCGCGCGCGAAGGCGATCCGCTTCCCGCGTCCAAAGGTGATGCCGAGGGTCGCATCGATGACGTTCCCGGCGTGGTCGAGTCGCACCTGGAAGCCGTCTGCTGCGATGCGGGGAACGTCATCCTATATATAGGCATCGAGGAAAAAGGCGCTCCGCATTTCGAGCTGCGCGAGCCGCCAGACGACGACGTTCAGTTGCCGGACGAAATTAAGGCCCAATACCATCGCTTCCTGGAAGCTTCTGCCGCCGCCAGCCGCCTGGGCCAGACCGCCGAGGATCTGACCCGCGGCAACGCGCTGTCCGCCAATCCCGAAACGCGCGAGATCCAGCAGGAATTCGCGTCCATCGTGACCAAATACATCGGCGATCTGCGCCACGCCCTGCGCGATTCCTCCGATGAGGAGCAGCGCGCGATAGCCGCCTACATCATTGCTTACGCGCCGAATAAACTCGATATCGTAGACGACCTGCAATTCGCCTTGAAGGACGCCGATCCGGGAGTGCGCGGTAATGCCACGCGGGGATTGAAGGCGCTGGCCGTCTTCGCCCGCCTGCACCCGGAATCGGGCTTGAAGGTCGAGCCGACCTGGTTCATCGAGATGCTCAATTCGCTGTCCTGGTCGGACCGCCATCAGGCGCTCGAGATGCTGCAAATCCTCACCGATCAGCACGCGCAATCGACGCTCGATCAATTGCGCGACAGGGCGCTCGGTTCGCTGATCGAGATGGCGCGCTGGAAGACGCTGGCCCACGCCTTGCCGGCTTACATTTTATTGGGCCGCATCGCGGGCTTGCCGGACGCTCAGGCGCAGGATCAGTGGTCGCGCGGGGATCGGGAAACGGTGATCGCGATGCTCAGCACGCCGGCTAAGAAGAAATAGCTTTACGGCCCTGCCACCGGCGCGAAGATGATCGGCTGCGAGGTCGGCGCCGGAGAGCCCGCTTCGGGTTCGACCGTCACCGCAACCGCGCCCAGCGAAGCGAGATCCACCGCACCCGGCATCAGATTCACCCCGCCGCTCGAGGTATCGGCCGCGAACAATCCCGCGGGTCTCGGCGCGCCGCCTTTGGGGATGATCCACATCTCGTAAATCTTCCCCCGGGCGAGCGGCGGAAGATTCGGTGCGACCAGCAGCACCCCACTCGACGGATTCACGAACACGTTGCCTCGCGGCGCCGCCTGGCCCTTGCCGAAGCCGATCTCCCGCGTCTCCGGCTGATTCAGAAGATTCATGGCCTGCCGCAACTGGTCGCGCTGGCCGCGGACTTGAATCAGAGTGCGCCGCGCATCGGCTAGTTCGGCGGAGCGCTGCCGCTCCTCGACGCCCAGCCATAACGTAATCAGCAGCAGACATGCGGCGGCGAGTCCGGCGGCCCATCCCCAACCGGAATGCTTGATGCCGACGCTCGACATCACGCGGCGCTTCAGGCGGCGCGGCGGCTTGACGCTCGGCGAAGTGGCCAGCAGCATCGCGTTCATCGCCCGGGCGTCTTTTACGCCCCGCTCGCAGCTTTCACAGCCGCGCGCCAGATGCGCCTCGATCTCCACTTTCTCGGGACCTTCCGCGAGTCCGAGGGCATACAGCTCGTACACGTCCTTCAGTTCCTCGCACATCATGCGATGGCCGCCTGCGTAAGCTCGTCGCGCAGCGCCTTGAGAGCGCTTCGAACCCAGCTTTTCACGTTCCCGAGCGGCTGCTTCATCCGCCCCGCCATTTCGGTTTGCGAGAGTCCTTCAAAATAGGCGAGCTCGATGACCATGCGCTGATTCGGATTGAGCTTTTCGAACGCGGCCCGGATGCGCCGCGCGCGATCGATCGACAGCGCGCTGATTTCAAAATCGGTGAACAGCGCGGCGTGCTCCAGGCGGTCGATTTCGGACCCGCCGGCCGGCATCCGCCCTTCGATCGAGCGCAAATGATCGATGGCGCGATGGCGCGCGATGGTGAGGATCCACGGCCCCAGCGCGCCGCGCTCCTGATCGAAGGATTGCACCCGGGTCCACACGCGAAGAAAGGTTTCCTGCACCAGATCCTCGGCCGCCGCGGCATTGTGAACGATGCGGCAAATGACCGAATACGTGAGGCGTCCGTAACGGTCGTAAAGATCCGAGATTGCATGCGGATCGCGCGCTTTCAGGTGCCTCGCCAGCTCTCGATCGTTCTTGAAGCGAAGCGCGACCTGAAGGATGCCATAGGCGAGCCCGGCCGGCAAAAGTTTGAGAAACATTTCTCGAAAGGTATACGGCGCCAAGGGGGCGCCGGATGTCACTTCCGCCCGGATTATATCGAAGTCGCGGTCTCCGCCGCGCCCGCGCGGGTAAGATTTGGGATAATAGACTCTGGTGTCCCGCGTCAAAGATCTGGAAGCGCGACTCGAACATACCGAGCAGCAACTTCGTTTAGTTCAGAAAATCAGCCGGTTCATGGCGCGCGACATGAACTTGGCCGACGCCTTCCAGGAAGTCGTCTCGCTGGTGGTCGAGTTTATGAGCTGCGACTCCTGCCTGCTGTATCTGGTCGAGGATCACGAACTGGTGTTGTGCGCCTCCAATAATCCGCAGCCGGAAACGATCGGCAAAGTGCGGCTCCAGCTTGGCGAAGGATTGACCGGTTGGGTCGCCCGCGAGCGGCGCTTCGTGTCCATCTCGCGCGAGGCGTATCTCGATCCGCGCTTCAAGCATTTCAGCGATCTGCCGGAGGACACCTACGAAGCGTTTCTTTCGGCGCCGGTGATGGTTCGCAATCGCGTGGCCGGCGTGATCAACGTGCAGCATCGCGAGCCGCATTTTCACACCGGCGGCGAAATGGAGCTGCTGACCACGGTGGGCGAGCAGGTCGGCTGCCTGCTGGCGCTGGCCGCCTCGGACCCCTCGGCCCTGTCTCACCCTCACGTCCTCGATCTGGTGTTGACGCCGGCGCGCCGGCAATGAATATGAAGTACCTGGCTGTTGTTCTGGCGCTGTTTGCGCCCGTCGTGCGAGCGGAGCGCTGGAGCGTCCAATATTTCTTCGACCAGGACCACGACACGCTGATGATCGAGGATCTGGCTTTTCCATCGGCCCTGCGCGGCATCGCGGTGGGAACCGTCCACGACGAGCTCGATCCGGGAAAAAAGCCGCGCTACATCTCTCTGGTCACCAGCGATGGCGGCGAGCATTGGACGGAAGCGCCGCTCAAGGATCATCCGCGTTCGCTGTTCTTTCTGAATGAAAGCACCGGATGGCTGGTCACCGATTCGGCGCTCTGGTTCACCGAGGAATCCGGCCGCACCTGGTCGAAAATCGGCGAGCAGAAGAAGCCGGACCGCAAGCTCGGCCTGACACCTCCGGGAGGGCTGATCACGCGTGTCTGGTTTGTCAATGCGCAACACGGCTTCGCCGTGGGATTGCAAAAGACGATACTCGAATCGCTCGACGGCGGAAAAACCTGGAAGCCGGTCGAGGAAGCCGCCAAGCCGGACGCGAAACCCGGCCATGCCGTCTATAGCCAGATCTGGATGGATGGAAAGGCGGGCGTGATTTTCGGCACCTCGATTCCGCCGCGCCCGGATGATCCCCATCTGCCGACATGGATGGAGCCGGAACGCGCCGTCAAACGAAAGCAGGTCCCGACGTTGACCCTGCTGGTTCAAACCCTCGACGGCGGCGAGACCTGGCATTCGTCGACTGCTCCGTTATTCGGAGACGTCATCGCGGCGCGTCTGGCCGGCTTCGACGGGCTGGCCGTGTTCAGCTACAGCGAGGGGTTCGAGTTTCCGTCGGACGTGTATCACCTGGACATGCGTACCGGCGCGACGAAGCGGGTGTTCGCCGAAAAAGACAGGCGCGTCACCGATTGCGCCGCATTCGCCGGTTCTTACGGGTTTCTGGCAGGCGTGGAACCTCCAGGCAAGCTGAATTCGCTGCCGGTCCCCGGCAAGGTGAAGATTCTTCAGAGTTCCGACCTCAATAAGTGGGAAGAGATGGACGTGGATTATAAGGCCGTGGCGCGCTCGGTCGTTCTCGCGGGGCCGGACCGCGGCCATCAGTGGGCGGGAACCGACACCGGTTTCATTCTGCATCTGGTCCCGTAGAGCAAGAACATTTTGTCCAATCCACGTTTTATTCACAGTTAATTCACCGGAAACATCGCGTAAACGTATGATTTCAGGAGAAATATTTCTTGATGAAAGCCATATGACAATCGTGTTTTTCTGTTGACGGTAGAACGCTTCCGGTGCATGATGAGGATGGTTCCAAGAGGTTCGAAGAACAGCGAGCCTGACGAAAAGTAGCGGGTCCGGAACGATGATCCGCAGCGCTGGTAGATAAGAAATTATTTGGAGCGTTGTGGGGAGCGAGGGAAAATCGGGCGATTCGTTAGGGTAAGCCGGAGCCGATTGGTGTTGGGCGGAGCGCTACGATCCATAAGGATC
>DATHCE010000147.1:0-5652 GCA_035319685.1 Bryobacteraceae bacterium
TTTCCCAAGATAGCCGCCCGCGCGCTCGCGACGGATCACGCTGTCGTAGATTCTCCCCGTGGTGAAACTGTTTTTGCGGGTGAAATGCGCACTCTGCACGAAACGCGAATAATGCCCCAAATCGAGATCGGTTTCAGCGCCGTCATCGAGGACGAAAACCTCGCCGTGCTGGAACGGGCTCATGGTTCCGGGATCGACGTTCAGATAAGGGTCGAATTTTTGCAGCGTGACTTTGAGGCCGCGGCTTTCGAGCAGACAGCCGATGCTGGCCGCCGCGATGCCTTTACCCAAGGAGGAAACCACGCCGCCGGTAACAAATATGTACTTGGCCATCTTATTCGCTCACCGATTCACCATAGATTTTTCGAATAATCGCGACACACGCTCCCAATCCTCCGGCGTATCCACGCCCAACGACTCGTATTCGGTCTCCACCACCCGGATGCGGTAACCGTTTTCGATCGCGCGCAACTGCTCCAGGCGCTCCGCTTTTTCAAGGGGCCCCACGGGCAGATCCGAGTAGCCTAGCAAAAATTCGGCCCGATACACGTACAGGCCAATATGTTTGAAATAGACGCAGGATTCCCCGCCTGATTCCCGGATATACGGGATCGGCGCGCGGGAAAAATAAATCGCGTTGTTGGCGCGATCCGTCACCACCTTGACTACGTTCGGGTCGGCGATCTCGGCTTCGCGCTCGATCCGTTTCTTGAGCGTGCCCATCGGCGCGTCGTCCTGATCGAGCAGGCCCAGCACGGCCGCGTCGATCGCCGCCGGATCAATCAGCGGCTCGTCGCCTTGAATGTTGACCACCAGATTTCCGCCGAGCGCGGAGGCGGCCTCGGCCACGCGATCGGTTCCCGACAGATGGTCGCGGCGCGTCATCATCACGCGGGCTTGGAACCCGGCGGCGGCGGCGCGAATCCGTTCGTCATCGGTGGCGATGACGATGTCGGTCAAATACCGCGCTTCCGAGGCCCGCTCCCAGACGTGCTGGAGCATGGTTTTTCCGCCGATAGAGACGAGGGCTTTGCCTGGGAATCGGGAAGAAGCGTACCGTGCGGGGATTACGCCAAGAATCCGGTGCGGCACAATCGACTATAGCATGAGCGGGGAAGCGGAATCCACATCCGGAATTGTGGCAAGCGACGCCGATCCGGCCGCGGTGGTGGGCCCGATCGCCTCCTCAAGTCAGGCATTGGTCACGCTCAACACGTTGCCGTCCGGATCCTCGAACCACGCGACGCGCGTCCCAGTGCCCGCGACGGTCAGGATGCCGAGTTCGTCCTGAGCGAACTGAGCGTATCTATTGAAGGTCACGCCCTTCTCACCGAGCGCCTTTACCGCAACCACGACGTCCGGGACATGGAAGCCGAGCACCGTGTGCTCGTGCGCCGTGAAATCGGGAACGGTCGAGACGCGCAGGGGGATTCCTGCCACGTCGAAAATGGCGGCGAACCGATCCTCCGACGTCATCGCCAGCCCCAGTGTGTCGCGATAGAAGGCTACGGCTCGATCGCGATCTCTGGTGCAAACGATCATCACGGGCTTGGCGGACTCGAGAATCCCCATCGGTTATGCGCTTTCCCCGGCCTCGTTTTCTTCATCATGATAGCCAATCGGATGCCCATCGCCCGGTAGTGCCTGACCTTTCTGGCACGACCCATCGCTCACCTGCTCGATTGATATACTATCTCCAGATTGGGTGAGACTATGCGTACCTCTGCGCTCGCTCTGATTCCTCTACTGGTCGCTCCGGCTTTCTGCCAGCAAAGTGAAAACGCGACCATTACGCCGCGCATCAAGGGGAAAAATTCCGATACGGCGGAAACCGTGGTGGACCGCCGCGCCAATATCCGCGTCGATACGACGCTGGTTCTGATTCCGTGCGCCGTCACCGATCCGATGAGCCGGTTCGTCACCGGGCTCGACAAGGAAAATTTCAAGCTGTTCGAAGACAAAGTGGAGCAGCAGATCACGCAGTTTTCCGCCGAGGACGCTCCGCTTTCGGTGGGCGTGGTGTTCGACACCAGCGGCAGCATGGGCAGCAAGCTCGCCAAGTCGCGCGAGGCCGTGGCGCAGTTCCTGAAAACCGCCAATCCGGAGGACGAATTTTTCCTGATCCAGTTCAACGATCATCCGGAAATGGTGGTGCAGTTCACCACGGATACCGAGGAAATTCAGAATCGCCTGACGTTCGTGCAATCCAAGGGGCGCACCGCGCTGCTGGACGGCGTCTACATGGCGATGAACCACATGAAAAAGGCGCGCAATCCGCGCAAAGCAATCCTGATTATCTCCGACGGCGGAGACAATTCGAGCCGCTATACTGAGAGTGAAGTGAAGAATGCGGTGAAGGAAGCGGACGTGCAAATTTACGCTATCGGAATTTTCGAACCGCTGGCGTCGCGCGGCCGCACGCCCGAGGAAATGTCGGGACCCGCCCTGCTCGGCGAGATCACGGAACAAACCGGCGGACGGCATTTCGCCGTGGACAATCTCGCGGAACTGCCGGACGTGGCGGCCAAGATCGGCATCGAACTGAGGAATCAGTACGTGCTCGGCTACAGCCCCAAGAACGCGGTGCGCGACGGGAAGTACCGGCGCGTGCAGGTCAAGCTGGTCAAGACCGCGGGGCTGCCGCAGCTCAAGCCGATTTTCCGCACCGGATATTATGCGCCGACTCAATAAATTTCTTTTTTGCGCTCCTCTAGTGTGCGCGTTCACGTTCGCGCAGGAACCCCCGCCGGTTCAAGATGAAATCCCGACGTTTCGGGCCGACACCAACCTGGTGGTGCTGCACGCAAGCGTGGTCGACAAGAGCGGTAAGCTGCTGACCAATATTCCGCAGGCGGCGTTCAAGGTTTTCGAGAATGGCGTCGAGCAGACGCTCAAGATTTTCCGCCGGGAGGACGTGCCGGTGTCGATGGGCATCATCATCGACAACAGCGGCAGCATGCGCGGCAAGCGGGCGAGCGTGGCCGCGGCGTCGATGGACCTGGTGAAGGCGTCCAATCCGCAGGACGAGATGTTCATCGTCAATTTCAACGACGACGCGTACCTGGATCAGCCGTTCACCAGCGACAGCAAGAAGCTGGAGGAAGCGCTCGACAAAATCGATTCCAAGGGCGGCACGGCCATGCGCGACGCCATCAGCATGTCCATCGATTATCTGAAAGAGAAGGGCAAAAAGGACAAAAAAGTGCTGCTGGTGGTGACCGACGGCAACGACAACACCAGCAACATTTCGCTCGAGCAACTGGTGCGCAAGGCGCGGCAGACCGAGGTGCTGATTTATTCGATCGGCCTGCTCAACGAAGAAGAGCCGCGCGAGGCGAACAAGGCCCGGCGCGCGCTGAAGGCGCTGGCCGACGCTTCCGGCGCCATGGTGTATTTCCCGAAAGATCCCGCGGAAGTCGACAAGATCACGCCGCAGGTGGCGCACGAGATCCGCAACCAGTACATCCTTGCGTATCTGCCGTTGAACGCGAACTTCGACGGGACCTTCCGCAAGATCAACGTGACGGTGAAGGGCTACGGCAATCCGACGGTGCGGACGCGCAACGGATATTACGCGACCGAGAGCAGCGCGAAAGCGAATCCGGCACCCGGTTTTAAATAATGAGCTTTAAATAATGAGCTTTAAATAGGTGATCCCATTCCTGTGGAGCGCCTCGAAGGGCTATCGCTTATGCCCGTGGCGCAGCCCGTATCTGCTCTGGCGCGTCGAAACGTACTGGGGATGGCACGCCGGCCAGATCACCGCGCGCGATTTTTTTGGATTCCTTCGCGAGCATCGGCGCGAGATATTGCGCATGCTCGCCTGGGTGAGCCGCATGAGGCGCCGCGCGAACTGCGGCCGCCAATGAACACGATTCAACATGGATAAGCAAACTTGTGCTTATGCGTGTTCGTTTGCGGCTATAACGTTCTTGTGACTTTCGACAGCGTCCGGGGACGGTCCGGGTCCAGGCCCTTCTCGCCGGCTAAAAACGCCGTGAACAATTGCGCGGGGATGATGTAGGGGATCGGCGTGAACAGCTCCTTCAGCCCGGCGGGCACGATCACGGCGCGGGGGTTCATGGCGACGGCTTCGCGATGGCCGCGGTCGGTGAAGATCAGCGTCTCCGCCTTCAGTTGGGTCAATCTCAGGAGCATGTCGCGCATTCCCGGCCACGTGGGGCCGCGTGGCGTGAACAGGAAAACCGGGAACGATCGCTCGACCATGGCGATGGGACCGTGCAGGAAATCGGCGGCGGAGAAACTGTCGGCCAGGATGTAGCAGGTCTCCATCATCTTCAATGCAAACTCGAACGCGTTCGCATAATTCAGGCCGCGCCCGACCACGACGGCGCGTTCCATGAATCGATACCGTTCGGCGCGCCCGGAAATCTGCGCCTCGAGCGTCAGCGCGGCAGCGGTCCACTCCGGCAGACGCTGCAAATCCTCGGGACGGATTTTCGCGCCGAGCGCATGGGCGAGCAGGTAGCACAGCAGCAACTGGCCGGTGTAAGTTTTGGTCGCGGCGACGCTACGCTCGCGTCCGGCGCGCACCAGAAACAAATGTTCGGCGAGTCCGGCGAGCGAGCTTTTCGGCTCGTTGGTGACGGCGACGGTGAGCGCGCCCTGCTCGCGGGCGCGTTGGAGCACGAGATTCGTGTCGGTCGATTCGCCGGATTGCGAAATGGCCACGACCAGTGCATCTTTCAAGTCCACCGTTGCGCCGTAGACGGTGAAAATCGACGGCGCGGCGAGCGAAACCGGAATTCCGGTGGCGATTTCGAGCAGGTATCGCGCGAACTGCGCGGCGTTGTCGGAGGTGCCGCGTGCGGCCAGCAGAATCAGTTTCGGCGGTTTTCGCGCGATCGCGCGTTTCAGCCCTGCCGCGGCTTTCCATCCTGCGCGCAACGTGCGCTCGAGCGCCGCGGGCTGTTCGCGGATTTCATCAAGCATTTTGGACATTTGGGTGGCGAAAGAGAGGCTTTTTTCAGTGTACGTTTAAACTGAAAAGAGTGCTTCGAGGTCTTCACCACATTACTGCGTTTGCGGGCGACCCGCGGCGCAATCTGGATTTTTATACGCGCTTTCTGGGCCTGACGCTGGTGAAGCGCACGGTCAATTTCGACGATCCGGCGACGTATCATTTTTATTTCGGCGACGCGACCGGAACGCCGGGAACTCTGCTGACGTTTTTTTCATGGCCCGCGGCGCCCGCAGGACGCAAGGGATCGGGACAAGCGGCGGGCGTGAGTTTTTCGATTCCCAAAAACGCGCTGGAGTATTGGCAGGATCGCGCGCGGCAAGCGGCGGTCGCGCAGCGAGAATTGCGGTCGCGTTTCGATCAGACATTTTTGACCATAATTGATCCGGACGGACTGGAGGTCGAGCTGTCGGCGACGGCTCCGCCGGGCAAGGACCCGTCGATTGTGAGCCTGAATTCGGCGACGATCGTGGAATCCGATCCCGAGCGCACCGAAAAATTTCTGGCCGGCGTTCTAGGATGCGCGCTCGCGGCGAAGCAGGAGGGCCGTTCGCGCTTCATGCTGATGGATCCTTCAAACACTGGGATCGATATAATCGCCGCGCCCGGCACCGAGCGCGCCAAATTGAGCCGGGGGATGGTCCATCACATCGCGTTTCGCGTGGCCGATG
>DATHCE010000148.1:0-21643 GCA_035319685.1 Bryobacteraceae bacterium
GGCGAGCAGATCCACGGGATGCACGCCGTGCAACGCTCCGTCCTCTTTGCCGCGCCCGATCGGGGTGCGAACCGCATCGACGATGAAAACATCTCTCATGGCGCTTCTCCTAAATTTGATTTACAGTCAGCACGGCCGCGCCCCGGATCGCATCGTGCTTCAGGGCGTTCAACGCAAGATTGGCATCGCGGAGCGGAAACGTCTGCACTTGGGTGTGGATCGGAATCGCCGCCGCCAGGTCGAGGAAATCCTCGCCGTCCTTGCGCGTATTGTTGGCGACGCTGCGAATCACCCGCTCCCAATACAGGATGTCATAAGACATCGATGGAATGGGGCTCATGTGAATCCCGCCGGCCACCACGACGCCTCCGCGTTTCAGGTTCCTAAGCGCGGCGGGAATCAATTCGCCCGCCGGCGCGAAAATAATCGCGGCGTTCAATTTGGCGGGCGATTCGGCCTCGCCTCCGCCGGCCCACTCCGCGCCCAAATCGAGCGCGAGCCTCTGGTGCCGCTCATCGCGGGTGAAGGCCAGCACCCGCACGTTCCAGAATTTGGCCACCTGAATCGCGACGTGAGCGGCGGCGCCGAATCCGTACAGGCCCAGGACGCCGCCTGGCGCGATTCCGGAAACACGCAGGCAGCGGAACCCGATAATGCCCGCGCACAGCAGCGGCGCCGCTTTGAGATCCGCGAAATTCTCGGGAATGCGATACACGAACGCTTCTTTCGCGACGATGTACTCGGCGTAGCCGCCGTCGACGGTGTGCCCGGTGAACGTGGCATGCTCGCACAGATTTTCGAGACCGGAGCGGCAATACTCGCAGGTGCCGTCGGTCGAATGCAGCCAGGGCACGCCGACGCGCGCGCCGATGCGGAAACGGCCGGCGCCGGCTCCGTTCCGTTCAATCACGCCGACCACCTGATGGCCGGGAATGATGGGCGATCGGAGCACGGGAAGCTCGCCTTCGATTACGTGCAGGTCGGTTCGGCAAACGCCGCAGGCATGCACGCGGATGAGCACTTCGTCGTCTTTCAGATCGGTGGGAGTGGGAACGTCGGCGTAGACCAGCGGATTGGTTTCGATCGGCGCGCGTTTGAGCAGAATGCAGGCTTTCATGTCCGCATTCGGGCCAGGAAGTAAAGTCCCGCGAGCCCAAACATCACGTCCGGCGACCATGCGGCCACTCGCGGCGGCAACTGGCCGAGATTTCCGACCTGCTCGAACACCTGGAGCACGGACCAGTAGGCGATAAAGATGGCGAAACTCATTCCGACGCCCGCCATCGCGCCGCGATTTCCCGCGACGAACGCGAAGGGGATCGAAACCATCGCCAGAATCAGCGCAAACAACGGGACCGAGAATTTCTTGTTCAACTGCACCTGCAGCGGAACCGTATCGAAACCGCTCTGCCGCAGTTCCTCGATATATTTTTCCAGCTCCTCAAAATTCATCTGCCGCGACTGCTTCACTTCGTGCACGAAATAATCGGGCGTTTCCTCCAACTCGGGGAAGGTTTGCGTCCCGCCGGTGAAGTTTTCGACGCGCGCCGGCGCGCAGTCCGGGCAGGCGGCGTTCATCTCCCAGCTCTGGCCGCTCTGAAACACCCAGGTCTTGAGAGCGGGCTCCCATCGGGCGCGTTCCGCGGAAATCTGGCGTTTCAGACGAAAAGACGCCGGATCGATTTCGTAAACGTCCACGCCCAGCATGGTTTGCTCCGCCTGATCGAAGTACTTGTAATAGTAAATGCGGCCATGCAGACCGTAGATCCATTTCCGGTCCGGACGAAGATAGGTCTGCGGAGCCTTGCCCTTGATCTCGTTGCGCAGCGCATCCTGGCGCCGGTCGGCGTCGGGCACCCAATAATGATCGAAGGCGAACAGGCTGCCGCTCAAAAAAAATCCAGCCACCAGAACCGGGACGCTGAGCCGGTAGACGCTGATGCCGCAGGCTTTAAACGCCGTAATTTCGTTGTGCTTGGACAGCACGCCGAAGGCGACCAGCACCGCAGCCAGCACGCCGACCGGGGTGAAATCGTAAATCAGGCGCGGCGTCAGGAAAAAATGATAGCTGAGCACGTGGCCCATCGGCGGATGATTCTTGATGATGTCGCTGAGCAGTTCGAAAAACGTGAAGACGTGATAGATCAATACGAAGCTGGTGAGCAGCAGCACGAAATAAAACAAAAAGCTCGCCAGAATGTAGGTATCGATCACCTGTGGCAAGAGCGGGATGCGCGAAATCCACGCCCGCGGGCCGATGCGGTCGAGCACGCGCGCTCCGCGCTGCTGCGGTGCGCGGCTGATCGATCGGAAGAAACCGGCAACGGCGCTGACCAGGTCGAAGTCGCCGGGAATCTCCAGCCTGGTGATCGTGGCCACCGCAAACACGGTGAAAGCAATATCCGGCAACCACAGCGCGATCTCCGGACGCAGCGTACCCTGCCGCGCCAGACTGGCGCACAGGATCAGGCCCATCCAATAAATGAACGCGAGAATGACGGTCAGAACCACGGCGGCGGATTTTCCCGCGCGGCGCGTCGAGATCCCGAGCGGAATTCCGGCCAGCGCCAGCAGCATGCACGCCAAGGGCACGGCCAGACGCTGGTTCAGCTCGATCCGCTCCTCGAGGATATCTTCTCGCGCCTGCCCTTTATCGAAATACGCCTTCCGGTATAAGGGACGCGTGTCCATTTCCGGCGCGGGCCGCGTAGGCTTCACCTCGTTCGGCTTGGAGGCCTCCAGCGCCTGGTTTCCGGTCGGCGCGCCGGAGATGTGATAGTTGCCGTCCTTATCCACCTCGTAGGTGGTTCCGTTGTTCAGAGCGAGCTGGATGCGATTGTGGTTGACGTCGGGCACCGCCAGCGCCGACGACGACAGGGTGACGCGCGGTGTATCGCCGCGCTCGGACGCGCCGGGCTTGCGCTCGTCCGGCGGCGTCACATCGGCGATGAAGATCCGCTTCCACTGCGAAGTGGGACCGGTGATGATGTCGGTCACATACAGCACCAGGTTGGGGAACTGTTCGTCGAACACGCGCGGCTCGACGTCGGCGGTCAACTGGTGTGCGATCACCTCGTTTTCGACGGCATAGAACTTGCGAATGGACCAGGGCGCCAGCCACATCGACGCACCGGCGGCGATCCAGGTGGCGATGAATCCGAAGGCCAGGATCGCCGGCACCACGCGGCGCCCCGGCACGCCTGCCGCGCGCATCGCCGTTATTTCGCCGTCGGTCGACATCCGGCTCAGCGTGATCAAGGTTCCCACCAGCACGCCCAGCGGAATGGTGAACGGCAGCGACGGAGGCAGCACGAGCGCGAACATCTCCGCCACCGTTCCCGGCGTGCCCGAAGTGCGCACCAGAAATTCGAACAGCGCCCGCGAGCGTTGCAGGAATAAAACCAGCGTGAACAGAATCGCGCCTAAGAACGAGCTCACCAGGAGCTCCCGGAAAATCATTCTGCTCAGCAGGCGCATGAGTCTTCTCTTATGCTAAGCGGTTGGGGGAGGAACGATCGGGGGCTTCGGCAACTGCTCCTGCGGCAATTCGAATTCGATCTCGTCGAACAGCAAGCCGGGCGCGACCACGGCCGCCGGGGCCAGGTACCCCCCCGCGCCTAAATACGCAAGCGGAGCGGCGTTGTTGACAAAATCGAACAGCGCGCTTTCCTCGGATGCGGCCAGCACGTCGCGCAGCACGCGCGTGGAGACTCCGCGGAACCGCAGACCGCGCACCAGTTCTTCGCGGCCGTCGGCGTACACTCGATAGACCAGAATCGGCGGGCTGAGCGGACGCGCCGACCCGCCGGATTGCGTGCTGCTCGATGCCAGCGACCGGAGATCCGTCACGTTTGCCGAAAACGGATAGTCCAGCTTCCGCACCAGCATGCCGTACGGCTTCCCGCGCTCCTTCGACAGATCCATCATTTTCTTCTTGAGATCGCCCAAGGGCGAGCCCTGCGAGGATTTCACGATCAGGTTGGTGATGGCCGCGCGCGCGGCGCCATACGACCCCGGCATCCGCGCGTGTCCGTTCGATCCCGAAAATCCATGAACGGGCTGGCGCGTCGTGAGAAAATTTTTCAGCACGCCCTTTTCGACCACCGCAACAGCCTTCGATTCCACCCCTTCCATGTCGAAGCGTTCATGGCCCGCGAGCGGCTTTCCGTTCCACTGGGTTTGCGCCGGATCGTCGACCACGTCGATCCATTCCGGAAGAATCCGCGAACCGACTTTCGATTCAAACTCGCTGGGCAGAAAATTCACCGTGCGTCCGGGCTCGCCGATCGGCTTCCTCGACACCCACAAGTTGTCCCCCAGAAGCTGCGCCAGAAGCTGCGCGGCCGCCGCCGGCTCAAACAACGTGGGACCCGAGTATCCTTCGCCCGCGGGAGCCTTCGCCAGCCGGCGCACATTTTCCGCGGCATTGGTAAAAGCCTCGCGCATGGCTGGCTCCGGCGCCATTTGGTCCGCGTCGATTCCCTGGAAGCTCACAAAATCGCGCACGATCATTCCGTCCGGCGCCTGGCCTTCCACTTTCGTGAACAGGAAGATCACGTCGTCCGGATAACGCAGCGTGGTTCCTTCCGAGTTCATCAGGTAGGTGGTGCCCTGAATCGCCTGAAACTCGACGCCCCCGGAAAGCACCTCCGGATACGAATCGAAAACGGCGGAAAGCTTGACCACACGCGCCTGCCAACCGGCCTCGTCGATTTTCCTGCGCGCCGCTTTGGCGATTTCTTTCACCGGTTCGGCCGGGGAGTAATCCGCGAGCTTGTCGGAGGGAGCGCTCATGCTGTTCAAGGCCGCGCGTTTCCGCGCCATCGATTCGAGCGCGGTCTTGTAGGCCCGGTCCGTGGCCAGCCAGAAAGACTCGCGCAAGGCCGCGTAGGAATCGTCCAGCGGCCATTCGTTGTCGAAACGCGAGCCCGTATAAACTCCGCTGTAAATGTGGCCCGTGTCGTCAAAATCGTAGCCGCCGACGCGCACCTGGATTTCCGGCACGCGAGACCGGCGGCGGTTGACCAGCAGCGCCGCGCCGAAGGAGGCCGACACGCGAAAACTGCTCGAGTCGCTCAATCCGTAGCTGATGAAATACGGTATGTTGTCGCCGCCGCCCACCACGCGGAGCTGGCGCGAACGGTCGAGCTCGTCGCGCATGGCACGCAGAATCACGTCGTCATCGGCATTTTGCGCGAATCCGATCCGCGCGGCGGGCGCTAGCGTTGCGGCCGCCGCCAAAAACGCGCGCCGCTTCATTGCGGATTCTCCGGCGCCGGCCGCGACAGATACGGCGGACGATCCTGCGACCGCTCCTTGCGCTGGATCTCGATTTCGGAAACCAGAATCGCGGGAGCAATGGCGGACACCGGCACGTCCCCCGATTCGGCGCCGCAGATTCCGTTGAACACTTCCATCCGGTCCGAGGTGGCCAGGATTTTCGCGAAGCTTGCGAGCGGCGTGCCGACGATGTCGACGCCGCGGATCAGTTCGTCGGGACGGCCATCCGGATAGACGCGATACACGGTCAAGGGAACCACCGTGAAGGCCTGCAGTCCGCGCCGCGCGGTGGTGGTGTATCCGCTGGTGACCTGATCGAAGTACAGGCCATAGGGCTTGTTCTGGCGTTTCACCTCCTCGATCAGCATCTTCTTCAATTCGGCGTCGCTCACCTTGTTCGACGATTCCACGAACAGGTTCGATTGCCGCGACACAATTTCATTTCCCGGAGAGCGGCGCCCGTGGCCGTTCGATTGTGCGAAGCCGTTGATCGGCGAGCGCGACATGAGAAAAGTCTTCAAAATTCCGTTCTCGACCACCGTCACCGGCTGCGCCTTCACGCCCTCGTCATCGTATGCATAGGAGCCGTTCAGCGCGCTTCCCTGAAAACTCGCGCGCGTCGGATCGAAAATCACCGACAAAAACTCCGGCAGCACCGGCTTGGCGACGCTCTTGGTGAAGGTCTGGCCTTCGGATTCGTCCTTCTGGCGATGCCCCTCGATGCGATGCCCGAAAATCTCGTGGAAGAAAACGCCCGCTGCCCGGCCCGAGAGAATCGCCGGACCGACAAACGGATCGGCGGGTTGCGCCTTTAGAAGTCCGGCGAGTTCCCCTCCCGCCTTTTCCACTGCGGCGAGTATTTCCGCGTCCTTGGGGAGCTTAGACGGATCGTCCGACTCGAAGCTCTCCATGGTGGCGAGATCCATTCCGTCGGAAGCCTTGCCGCGAGCGGTGATGACCAACCGCGCAAACAGGCGTCCGTGCTCCAGGCGCGTGCCTTCCGTAGTCACTTGCGTCTTGACGGCGCGTTCGGCTTCGACGCCGACACTCGAGTTCAGCGCGCCGGGATACCTGGCGAACTCCGCCGAAAGCTTCCGCAAGCGCCTGGCCCATTCGGCCGCGTCGAATTTGTAGGCCGGGGTCGCCAGATAGGCGACCTGAGGCTCTTCCCGGGAAAAATCGTCCGACGTGTCGCTCGCCGCGGCGCGAAGTTTTTCGTCCGCCTTCAACTGGATCAGCCGGTTCGAAGCGGCGCGATAGACATGATCGGTGGCCATCCAGACGGAATGGTCGATCGAGAGGGCGTTATCGTCCAGAGCGATCGGCGTGGCCGACGTGAACCTCGGCAGGTTGCCGCCCACGCGCCGGTAGTTGTCGAATTTCGCGCTGCCGACCCGAATCGTGACGTCCAGATATCGGCGATGCGAGTGATTCTCCGCGTCGAGCGAACCGGCGCTTGAAGAAACCACATCGACCTCGTCATCCACGACCTCGTAGCCCATAAAATAGGGCGCAGGATCGCCCTGTTTCTGGAGCGCGGTGAAATTACGACCGAGTTCCGCGGCCAGAATCCGAGTCAAAGGCGATTGTGCCCACGCGCTGCCGCACGTGAGCACGAGGAGGAGGAGGAAATTACGCACGTCGCTTTAAGCATAACAACTGGATATGCCAACCGCCCGCCGCTCGTGCGATAACGTTACATCGGCATCGACAGGGATCCGCGCTCACGCCAGCCGTTCAGAGCCAGACCGTATCGGCCGCGCACACCGGTTTTTTCGAAGATGTGCTTCAGGTGGATCTTTACGGTACCGGGCCGGATGCCGAGTTCCTGGGCGATTTCCTTGTTCTTGCAGCCCTGCTCTACCAGTTCGAGTACCTGCTGCTCGCGAGCCGTCAGTTCGGTGCGAGGATAACGATCGCCGCGCGACGTTTCGCGAAACACGCAATCTTCCATCCAGCTCCGTCCGCCGGCGACGGACCGGAGACATGCGACCACCGATGCCACTTCCGCCGTTTTGCGAAGAATCCCACGGGCGCCTGCTTGCAGAAAGCGTAACGCTTCGGCTTCCGTGATCGAAATTCCCCACACGACGATTGCCGTTTCCGACACCGGACAGGCGGCCAACCATTCGAGAATCGCCTGAACCCCGAATGCCTTATCCACCATCAGCACTTCCGGAGAATGCTGACGCGTGATCTCCGCCGCCTGGCTGAGGGAATCCGTCCCTTCGAGGAACTGCAGGTCGCCGCACGATTCGAGCAAGGCCCGCACGCCTTCGATGGTGACTGGTTGCGTATCGCAAATCAGCACCGTCATCGCTTGCGCGGTTTCCACGCTCGATCCGCCGCGCGCGGCTCCACGTGCAGAAACACGTTCAGAACTGCTGAGTTGTTCAGAACCGTAAGCATTTGCCGAAACGCCCGGGGCGTTCCCATTTTTGAAGTTCACGTTGTCCGCCTTCGCCGTCTGATTTTCGGGAAATAACTCCGCCATGGAGAACATATCGCCCGGGAATACCACTCTTTTAGTTGGAGGAAGCAGGCAAGGCTCTCATGCTATGATCGCTTCTAGCCGAAATACTTCTTTGGAACGTATCCCAAACTGGTCCGCCAGCTCCCATGAATCGTGACCTTTCCGCATCGTCGAGACGAGCTGTTGTCGTCAGCCCGAACTCGCGCATGGTGGAAGAGCTCGAGCGGCTGTTGCTGACCAATCTGGCCGGCGTCCCAATCAGTTACATCCGCAGCTACCCTTCTCCCCGGGACCTGCCGGGCGCCATCGGCACCGGGGCGCCGCATCTGGTTTTCCTGGACGTCTATTCCGACCGCGAACAGGCCCTGCAACTGCTCATCGAAATGGCGCGTCTGGGACCATCGGTGCAAGTGGTCGCGCTGCTGGCGGACAATGAACCCGACTTTATCCTGCGCTGTCTGCGCGCCGGTGCGCTGGATTTCCTGATCCAGCCGTTTACGCCGGATCAGATCGAGGCGGCGCTCTCCAAGCTGGCCCGGATACAGCCATCCGGGGAAACCGGCGGGAAAGAACCTGCCAAAGTCTACGCGGTGATGCCCGCCAAAGGCGCCTGTGGCGCGACCACCATTGCCTGCAACCTCGCGTTTCAATGGAAGCGGATGGGCGTAAAGAGAATTTTGCTGGCCGATCTCGATCCGCTGACCGGCACGCAGTCCTTTCTACTGAAGATCAAGTCGATGTACAGTTTTCTCGACGCGCTCCAGCACGCGCACGAACTCGATGCCGATCTATGGAACGCGATGGTGACGCCGGTGAGCGGCGTCGACGTGCTGCTGGCGCCCGAAATGATGGTCGAAGGCTCCCAGGACCTGCACGATCCGGCTCCGATCATCGAATTCGCGCGCCATTACTACGATATGGTGGTGATCGATACCGGCAGCGTTTACGGCGACTGGAATCTGAACACGGCGCGCATGGTGAATGAAGTGTTCCTGGTGACCACCAATGAGTTGCCGGCGCTTCAAGCCGCGCAGCGCGCGCTGTCCTATTTGGATACCAACCGCATCGGGCGCTGGAAAATCCGCCTGCTGGTCAATCGCTATCATCGCGACGTCGGGCTGAGCCGCGAAGTGATCGGGACCGCTCTGCACACCGAAGTCTATGACATTCTTCCCAGCGATTATGAAGCGGTCCAGAAATCGCTGCTCGAAGGCAAGCCCGCCCCGGCGAACACCGCGTTCGGCAAGAGCATCCTGCAACTGGCCGAGCGGCTCGGCGGCCGTACCGAGCAGGCCAAGAAGGGCTCGTCGCTCGGCGGACTGCTCGGGCTATTCACCAAGACTTCCAAATAAGATTCAGTTGCCGGTTGCGGCGGCTTTGGGGACTTCGCCGCTGGGCGGGCGTTTGCCGGTCGATTTCCACTCGCGCAGCTCCGCGAATCCCTCTGCGATTTCGTCGGGCAAGATCGCGCAGTGGCCGTCGTGATTGACGTATTGCTGCACGAACAGATTCGAGGTGCCGGCCGTCTCCACGGCCGATTCGTAGCTGTTGGGAATCCACACCGGCACCAGCGGATCGTAGCTGGTATGAATGGCCAGCATCGGATGCTGGATCCGGCCGCTCGGCGTGTAGTAAGTGCGCAGATACGCGAGCGCCTTCGGATCGGCGGCATAGCGGGGGATCTCGGCGTTGGTCTTCACATCGTCGAGCGTGCCGTTGTAGATCGTGTTGCGGTTGTCGAACGGATTGCCGCCCGCGCGCTGGTCGAGCTCCTTCACCATATACGCGAGGAACGCGGTGGTGCCGGCCAGATCCCGGTTGCTCTTCAGGTTGCTGTCCCGGAATTTCCGAAGCGAAGCGGCCTTTTCCGGCGACGCGTCGAGCGCCTGCTCCACTTTCTGCACGAGCTCGCGGTTATTCTGAAAATCCGCGGGCGCTTTCCCGGGTTCCGGCAACACACCGGGGAAATAATAATTGAACAAAACGTAGCTGTCGAACGCCCCGCGATCCATGAACCAGTCGGTGGGGGCCAGCGGCCCGCACATCGGCAGCCCCGCGTCGTAGGTGGACGGATAGGTTTCCATCAGCATCATGGTGATGAACCCGCCCATCGAATGACCGGTGATGAAGGTTTCGCGAGGCGTGCCGTATTTGCCGGCGAAATACCGCCGCAGCTCTTCGGTATCGGCAACGCCTTCCTGGACCGCCCATCCACCCGCGGCATATCCCGATTGCGCGAGCGCGTAGCCTTTATCGACGAATACCTGCAATGGCGCGGGGAGTTTCTTTTGGTCGTAAGTGACCGCATTCGGGCTGTAGCCGTGACAATAGACGACCAAGCCTCCGTTCCAGTTATCCGGAACATCGATGCGGAACGCGGCGCCGTTGATGTTCCCGGTTTCCAGTTTGGGCGCGGCCGAAACGATCGCGGCAGCGAAAATCCACGTAGTGAGAATTTTCATCACGGGATGAAGGTACCGGATATCAAGGCAGAATGTCAACCGGCAGTCGGATAATTCACAAATGTCCGACTACCTGTCAACCGGCATTCACCACGGCATCATCAGATCCGCGGGCGACCACTTGTGAAATTCCGCGATATACGCGCCGGATTTGATCGAAGGATCGTCCGCGGCCTCGCGCTTCGCCTGCTCAATCGAGGATGCCTTGAACACCGTCAGCGCCACCAGATCGGCATCGTCATTCTCGATGCGTCCCGCCGCCGCCAACCGGCCCGCCTTGTGCAGCCGCGCGACCCACTGTTCATGCAGCGCCGCCGCATCCGGCGTGTACCGCGGACCACGCACATAAATACCCAAGGTGTACGCGTCCAGCTTATCGTCCTCGTCGGGATGCTGTTTTCTCCACTGTTGATAGGCTACGCCTACGCCCTTCGGGCCGCGCCAGGAATGCACGTCGATCATATTGCGCCGCTGAACCACTGTCGGATCGAGCCCGGCGAGCGTCCACGCCTGTTCGGGCGAAGCCGCCTTCAGCATAAAAACGCCGGCGATGGCGTTGGGTTGGGCAACGGCGCTCGGGTGATCGTCCATGGATCCGGCGGCCACCAGAATTCCGGCGTCGACCATGGTATGGATATTCGTCTTGTGCGCGGCCTGGAGTTTTTCGGCTTCGGCCGTGGTCAGCGGCTGAACCAAGGGCGCCGGCCGGAGAAAGACCACGTAATAGAGATCCAAATCGCCGCGCTGGGACGCGGTTTGGGCCAGAAGGCTCGTGGCGAGCAGCACCAGCAGGATTTTCATACAGCTAAGGTTTAATATCACACATTTCATTCGTAGCGCAGGGCTTCGGCCGGGGCGATGCGGGTGGCGCTGCGCGCCGGGTACAGAGTCGCGATCGCGCTTACGAGCATGGCCGCTGCCGCGATCCACACGCCGTCGGTCCAGTGCGTGGAGAACGGCACGTAAGATAGCGAATATACCTGCTCATCGAGCTTGATCCACCGGTAATGATCGGCAAAATAAGATACGGTGTATCCAATAATGAGCCCGATGGTGGTTCCCACGGCTCCGATCATGACTCCCTCGAACACAAAAATGTTGCGGATCTGCCGCGCTCGCGTGCCCATCGACATCAGGATCGCTATGTCGCGATGCTTTTCCATCACCATCATCACCAGCGTGATCAGAATGTTCAAGGCCGCGACAATTTGAATCAGGCCGATGGTGACCCAGGTGACGATTCGTTCCATCTTCAGCGCGTTGATGATCTGACGATTCTGCTGTTCCCAGGTAATGGCCGCCAGCTTCGGCCCGATGATATTTTCCGCCTGCTGAGCGGCGTCGGGCGCACGATACACGTCGTCGAGCCTCAGTTCGATGCTGTTGACAACATCTTCGAGCGAAAATGTTTTCTGCGCGACCGGAAGCGACATGTACGCCCACGTCATATCGGTGTCGTAGAACCCGGTATCGAAAATACCGGCGACCACGAATCGGACGTAGCTCGGCCGGGGGCCGAACGGAGTCAGTTCGCCGTCGGGAACGATAACCGTGACGGGCTTGTGGACCACGGCGCCGATGTAATCGGCCATCCGGACGCCAACAATCACGCCCGGCAGCCCGGTCGAATCGCGTAAAGCGTCGGCCGAACCGGCCTTCAGCCGCGTCAGGGATTCCGGCATCGCAACGCCCGGCCTGACGGAAATCCCTTTGATGACGGCACCGGTTCCTCGCACCGGTCCCAGGATATAGGCGCTTTCATACAATCCGGGCGTCGCGCCGGTAACGTGCGGCAGTCTGGCCAGTTTCGCGCTGAGCGCTTCCCAGCCTTCGATGCCTTCACCAGGCTCCTTTTCCTGTATGGAAACGGGCGCCGTTGCGCCCAGAAGATTTTTCTCCAGAGTGCTGGCGAATCCGGAGTTGATGGCGAGTGCGATCACCAGGGCCATGACGCCCGCGGCCACGCCGATGACGGAGATCACGGTGATGATCGAGATCACCACCTGTTTCCTTTTCGCGCGCAGGTACCTTCGAGCGACGAACAGCTCGAACCTTCCGCCCACCTAGTCGAACTCCTTCAATTTTTTCGCGATTCCGATGTCTCCCTCGGGACGCAGCAGCGGGAATAAGATCACGTCGCGGATGGATTTCGAGTTGGTCAGAATCATCGTGAGCCGGTCGATGCCGATGCCTTCGCCTCCGGTGGGCGGCATGCCGTACGACATGGCGCGAAGGTAATCCTCGTCCATCTGGTGCGCCTCTTCATCTCCAGCTTCGCGCATCGCGCGCTGCATCTCAAAACGGCGGCGCTGTTCCTGCGGATCGTTCAGCTCGGTGTACGCGTTGCCGATCTCCATGCCGGCGGCGTAAATTTCGAAACGATCGACAAACGCCGGATCGTTCACATTGTTTTTCGAAAGCGGCGAGACTTCGACCGGATATTCATAGATGATGGTCGGCTGGATCAGCGTCGGCTCGACGGTGCGCTCGAATAGATCCACCAGCGCATGACCCTTGAGCGACAGGTCGCCCACCGCTTCCCGCATGGTCACGCGGCGGATGTTGCCGAAATCGAGCTTCTCGCCCTGGTAATCGACGAGCTTCGAACCGGTGGCCGCGATCGCCGACTGTTCCAGCAGTTCGATGGTCAGGTCCATCATGCCGTGATAATCCGTATAGGCCTGGTAAAACTCGAGCATGGTGAACTCGGGATTGTGCTGCGTCGAAATGCCCTCGTTGCGAAAATTGCGGTTGATCTCGTAGACCCGCTCCAGGCCGCCGACGATGAGCCGTTTTAAATACAGCTCGGGCGCGATGCGCAGATACAGATCCATATCGAGCGTGTTGTGATGGGTGACGAACGGCCGCGCCGTTGCGCCCCCATACAGCGGCTGCATCATCGGTGTTTCCACTTCGATAAAACCGTGCGATTCCAGTTGCCGCCGCAGCGCGGCGATGATCTTTGCCCGCGTCACAAAAATCTGCTGCGATTCCGGATTCGCAATCAGATCGAGATAGCGCTGGCGGTAACGGATCTCCACGTCTTCGAGGCCATGCCATTTCTCGGGCATGGTCAGCAGGATTTTTGATAAGAACGTCAGCTTTTCGGCATGCACGCTCAACTCGCCCGTGCGGGTGCGAAACAGGTAGCCCTCCACGCCGACGATGTCGCCCAGATCGAGCATCTCGTAAAGCTTATATTCGTTCTCGGAAACCGCGTCTTTGCGAACGTAGATCTGCAACCGCTCGCCCGCTTGCATCAGGTGCATGAAACCGGCTTTGCCCATCCGGCGAATGGTCAGAATCCGGCCCGCGACGCGGACTTGCGGCTTATCGGCAAGCTGCTCGGCCGTTTTTTCGCCGTAGGTCGAGAGAATTGTCGGAATCGTGTGGGAGAAATCGAATCGCTGGCCGTAGGCGCGAAAGCCGAGTGCCTCGATTTCGGCGGTGCGGCGCAGGCGCTGCGCTAACAGATCATCTTCAAGGGACACGTTTCAGTATAGGATGCTCATCTTCTGACGATGACTTCCCGCAGATGGTCGCGCGTGAGGAAGAATTTCACCGAGCTGAAATCCTGGAACAGTTTCTCGAGGCTCCGATTGTTGAAAATCTGTGCCGGACGGCGGCGTCCGCGCGGAACCAGCGTGATGGTGCGATGGTCGGCGATGCGATAGGAATAGGTCGGGATGGTGTCGAGGCGTTCTTCGGCGTGAAAAAGCGCGAGCAGCGACGCGCCCGGCCGCAGCATGCGGTGCAGGCGCTCGACCACCGTGTGCAGCAGTTGCGCATTCAGGAATTGCAGGGTGTCCCAGACCAGCGCCCCGTCGAAGCTCTGGTCGGGGAACGCAAACGCGTTCTCCAGAAACTTGCCCGCCATCAAAGGATTGGTTTGGTTTTCGTAAAAATCGCCCTCGCCGAAGCACTGGTCGAGCTGATGAACGAAGTCGTCCGAATACAGACGATGGCCGTAGTTGGTCAGAAAGCTGACGGTGGCCTGACTGGCTCCGGACAGATCGAGGATAGACAGACCGGGGCGCTCCTCGATCCCCGCACAGAATTGGTCCAGGCCGTGGCTGTGCCGGGTCTCGATCGAACCCGCGGAGCTCTTAGCGCTTGTTATCACCGGCTCCCGCAGCCATCGCAGGCGTACTCGCGGCTGGCGCGGCGGCGGCCGGCTGCGGTTTGGGCACGGGCTGAGGTTTGGGAGCCTCGGCGCGCACGATGTCGATGTTGCCTTTGAAATACGCGCCGTCCTCAATGACGATGCGCGCCGTTCGTATATCGCCCACCAGTTTCGCTTCCTTGCGGATGTCGATTTTATCGGCGGTCTCCACGTTTCCGTGAATCGTGCCGAGCACGACCACCTCGCGGGCCTTCACGCTCGCCGTGACCCGGCCGTTCGGCCCGATCGTAAGACGATGTTCCTGCAACTCCACCGTGCCCTCGACTTCGCCGTCGATGGTCAGATCCTCGCGGCTGAAAATCTGGCCTTTCACAATGACGGACTTGCCCAGCACAGCCTGTCCGCGCGGTGAATCGTAGTGCGGCTCGGCGGCGCTTCGGCCTGGGAGCGTAGACATCGGAATTCCCTCCTTGGCAAGCTCGGACGGTCTCGGCGGGGCCGAGGCCGGCTTGGGTGTAAATTCTTCCTCTTTTCGGCGGTTCCACATGGGAGCCTCCCTTCCCGTTGTACAAAAGTCGGCCCTCGAGCCGCTACCCGTTACGTCCAGATTCTCCAGTCCGCCTCCGGCGCGCGGCGCTCCGACCCGGTCGTGCAACTGTCCATCCATACTACTACGGCCCTGTGCCTACGGCTACCCGGCTTTTGGACGAATAGGAGAGATGCGCATTCCGGGGGAAGCGTTACAAGCCAGTTCCCGGCCAAATTTGCCGGTTCTGATTCGCCCACAATCCGGCCTACAATAAAGACGTGCGCATTTCCTGTCTGGTCGCTATCGCGCTCTCTACGGCGGCGATTCAGGCCGCTCCCGCCGTCTTTCCGCTGAAGGACGTTCGCGCCGGTCAACACGGCGTCGGACGCACGGTCTTTTCCGGCACCAAGGTGGAAGAGTTTCAGGTGGAGATTCTCGGCGTGCTGCAGAATATCGGACCGCGCGAGTCGATCATTCTCGCCAAACTCAGCGGCGGCCCGCTCGCCGAAACGGGCGTCATGCAGGGCATGAGCGGATCGCCGGTTTACATCGATGGAAAATTGGCCGGTGCGGTCGCGCTCGGGTTTCCGCTCTCGAAGGAAGCGATCGCCGGAATCCGGCCCATCGAAGACATATTGCGGGTCGACCCGGAGGTGAAACAGGGAAACGGAAAGCAAGTCGCGGAGGGTCCGCGCAGGCGGGAATTCCTGGCCGGAGACGCCCGCCTGGAAGAAATCGCCACGCCGGTTTCCTTTTCCGGATTTACCGCTGCGACGCTCGAGCATTTCGGCAAACAGCTTCGCGGCCTCGGCCTCGATCCGCGCCAGGGAGTTTCCGGCGGCGGCGATCCGCCCGAGAAACTGGGCAATCCGAACACGATCGAGCCGGGCTCGATGATCAGCGTTCAGCTTCTTTCGGGCGATATGAGCGTGGGCGCCGACGGCACGGTGACCTGCGTCGACGGCGACCATATTTACGCGTTCGGCCATCGCTTCCTCGATGAAGGCGCGACGGAGATGCCGTTTGCGCGCTCCGAAGTGCTCGCGCTGCTGCCGAATCTTTCCGCATCCTTCAAGATTTCGACCGCGCGCGAATGGATGGGCACCATTACCGAGGATCGCAATCAGGCCATCAGCGGGTTGATGGGGCGTCGCGCCGGCACCGTGCCCATCGATATCCGCGTGGGCGCGCATGCCTATCGCATGCGCATGATCGAAAATCGCGTGATGACGCCGCTGGTGATGCAGATGGCGGTATTCTCGGCGCTCGATGAAACCGAACGCGGCATCGGGCCCTCGACGGTTTCGATCCGCGGCCACATCGATTTCGACGGCGGAAGCGTGCGTGTCGACAACGTCTATTCGGGCGACGTCAACACGCCGGCCGTGGCCGCGACCGGCGTCGGCAGCCCGCTCAGCTATGCGCTCCAGAGCGGGTTCGAGGCCCTGAAACTCAAAAACGTCACGCTGGATATCGCCGAGGTGAACCGCCGCGATCAATGGCAGATCGCCGAGATGGTCGCGCCGCGACAGGTGCGCGCGGGCGACGACGTGGAACTGATTTTGACGCTCTCCGGCGACAACGGAGTCGAGACCGTGAAGAAGGTTCTGTATCGCGTCCCGGCGAGCGCTGCTCCGGGCACGCTGTATTTCACGGCGGCCGACGCCACGACCACGAATCTGGTCGAATTTCAATCCGCCGCCGGAGCGCCGATGCGTTCCGCCGGGCAGGTGCTCGCGCTGTTGAACGAATTGCGTGGGAATACGAAAACGTACATCCGGGTGTGGCGCGCCGATCCGGCCTTTACCGTGGACGGCCGCGATCTGCCGTCGCCTCCGCCATCGCTCGCGATGATGCTCAATCGCATGCAGCCGGGCACGAATCTGAACTGGCGCGGATCGAAGCTCGCGGAGATCGAAATCCCGGCGGGCGATTACGTCGTGACCGGATCGAAAACCGTTCAAGTCGAGGTGAAGGAATGAGAGCGTCCGCGCTGGCGCTGGGTTTCGCGACGCTTGCGTCTTTTTCGATCGCGTCTCTTTCCTTCGCAGCGACGACCACCACTTGGGAGATGACCGGCTCTCAGGATTTCCTCCGCGGCCGATTGAACGGATTGTCGCTGACGCGCGACGGCCGTCTGGTGGTCGGGCCGAAAATGGAGACCGTGTTCAGCTCCGATCAACCCGAAATCTGGAGCGTCGCACAGGCTCCCGATGGTTCGCTTTATCTCGGCACCGGGAATCGCGGGCGGCTATATCGTGTGGATCCGTCAGGAAAGAGCGAGTTGGTCTGGTCGGCCGATCAGCCGGAGATTTTCGCGGTCGCCGTGGATTCGAAAGGCGTGGCGTATGCGGGGACGTCGCCGGACGGGAAGGTGTATCGCATCGAGAACGGGAAAGCGGCCGAATATTTTTCTCCCGGGGCGAAATATATCTGGGCATTGAAAGTCGCACCCGACGGATCGCTGTTCGTCGCGACCGGCGATCAGGGGAAAATTTTTCGCGTCACCCCGGAGGGTCGCGGCGAGGTGTATTACGATACGGGTCAAACGCATGTGACCTGCCTCGCGTTCGATCGCGAAGGCCGGCTGCTCGCCGGCAGCGATCCGAACGGCATTCTGTACCGGATCAGCGCGCCGAACAAGGCGTTTGTGCTCTACGGCGCAAATCTGCCGGAGATTCGCGCGATTGTGCCCGCCGCCGATGGTTCCATTTACGCGTCGGCATTGGGCGGCAGCGTCGCGCGAAGGATCGGCGCGGCTTCGAACCCGGCCAACGGGACCACGCCGGCTGTCGTTGCCCCTGCCACGAGCATCACGGTGACCGATGCGCAAGGCGGGTTGAATCCCGCGCCGAAAATCGAGGCTCCGAAGCCTGCCCCAACCACGCCACCGGCGGCAGTGCCCGTGACCGCGTCCGTGGTTGAATATTCCGGCGTTGACAAATCCGCGCTGTACAAGATTAACCCCGACAACACCGTCGAAACGTTGTGGAGTTCGAAAGACGAAAATGCCTACGACCTGGCGGTTTCGGGAGGCGACCTCTTGTTCGTGACCGACCAGCGGGGTCGCATCTATCGCCTGGACCGCGAGCGCAAGACGACCTTGGTCGCGCAAGCCAATGAAGGCGAGGCGACGCGGCTGCTGGAAACTCAAACCGGCCTGATCGCGGCGACCGCCGATCTCGGCAAAATTTTGAAGCTGACCACAGCGTCGGCGAGCGCGGGGACCTTCGAATCGCCGGTGCACGATTCCGGGTCGGTGGCGCGATGGGGACGAATCATGTGGCGCGGCGACGGCGCTTCGTTCCAGACCCGCACCGGAAATTCGTCGCGGCCGGATGCGACCTGGAGCGACTGGTCGGCTCCGATTACCGACCTCGCGCATTCCAATATCACCAGTCCGAACGCGCGTTACATTCAATGGCGAGCCGAGCTCTCGGCCTCCAGCGCGCGTCCCGACGCGGCCATCGACGGCGTTACCATCGCGTATCTGCCGCAGAACTCCCCGCCGATGGTTCGCAGCGTGAACGTCACGATGCAGGCCGGCACGGCCAAGGCGGCATCTTCTTCCTCCAACTCCGCCTCCGCGAGTTATTCCGTCACTGTGACCGATTCCGGCGATAGTTCGACCCCTGCCGGCACTCAGGCGCAAACGCTTTCGCGCGCCGCCGGCCAGCAGATTCAGATTTCCTGGCAGGCTGACGACCCCGACGGCGACCGGCTGATTTACAACCTGTATTTTCGCGGTGAAGACGAGCACGACTGGAAACTGCTGCGCGCCAACATGACCGAAAATACGTATCTGCTCGACGGCGACGTGCTCGCCGACGGCCGCTACTATTTCAAAGTGACGGCATCGGACCGGCCCTCGAATCCGGCCGAGTACGCGCGCGATGCGGAACTGGTGAGCGCGCCGGTGCTGATCGACAACACACCTCCGGTGGTCACGGCGGGCGCGCCGCGGCGCAATGGAAGCGCCATCGAGATCGATGTCGAGGCCGAGGATCGCGGATCGGTTCTGCGGCGCTGCGAATACTCGATCGATGCCGGGCCGTGGTCGCCGGTCGAAGCCGCGGATGGAGTGACCGATTCGGCTCGGGAACAGTTCCACATCCGCATCCCGGATCTCGCCGCCGGCGAGCATCTGATCGTGATTCGCGCCTTCGACGCAGCGGGCAACGCGGGCCTGACGAAAGTCGTCGTGCGATGATTTACTTCGCGAGGCCGAGAAATACTTCCGCGAACGAGTAGAGCGTCACCAGCACCACACATCCTGCGGCAATCTGCCAGAAGCGCTCGATCGCTGCGGAATAGGTCGGCGTGCCGGCAATGTAGGCGACCAGGAATCCGCCGATCAATCCTCCGATGTGCGCTGCGTTGTCGATTGCAAAGATCCCTATGAAGCCAATGATCAATCCGTAAATCGCCCACCTTATATAGAGCGCGCGAACCGCAGGACCGATGTGGCGATCCCGAATACCGAACGCGATCATGGCGCCGATCAATCCGAAAATCGCGGCCGACGCGCCGATCGAAAGCACCGCGGGCGCCCAGAAGGTGCTGGCCATGAATCCCGTGATGCCGGAGATCAGATAGATCGCCAGATACCGGCTGGTGCCGAACACCTGTTCCACCTGGGTGCCGACATCGAACAGCACCCACATATTCATTCCGATATGCAACAGGCCGCCGTGCAGGAATCCGGCCGTGATCAGGCGCCACCACTGGCCCTGCGCGATGGCCGGTCCGAATTTCGCTCCGAAGGCGAACAGGGTTTGTCCGTCCAGATTCATCGCGCCGCCCTGCGCATTGGTGCGCATGCTGTAAAGCACCGTGGCGATATAGAATCCCGCGTTGATGAGGATGAGCATCATCGTGGTGAATCGCGCGTGCGGGATCCATCCGCCCAGCGCATCGGCGGTCATGCGGCGTTCCACGGCTCTCGGCCCGACCTGTACATTGCAGTACGGGCACACCCGGTCGTCGGTAGTGATGAAGGCCCTGCAATTAGGGCACATGCGGCGTTTTTCCACTGGCTTCATTGTAACGGGTGTTGGTCGAGTTGACCCAAACACCTCGGCTATGATACGTTAGCGATTTCAGAGACTGTCGTGTCGTAACACTCGTCTCCCTAGTTCCGTTCCCTTGCACAATTTCTAGATGGAACAAACTCTACAAGCCCTAGGTGGGTTGATGCTGAAGGCGATCCCCACCGTCCTGCTTTTCCTGGTGGTCTATTTTTATTTAAAATCGATGCTGTTCGCGCCGCTCGCGAAGGTGCTCGAGCAGCGCGACGTGCTCACCGAAGGCGCGCGGCGCCTCGCGGACGAAAGCCAGGCCGAGGCCGAGCGCAAGCAGCAGGAATACGAAAAAAAGTTCAACGAGGCGCGCGCCGAGGTGTACCGGTCGCAGGAGGAACTGCGGCGCCAATGGATGGATCAGCAAACCGCACAGGTCGCCGAAGCCCGCAAGGGCGGCGAAGCCGCGGTTCGCTCGGCCAAGGAACAGATGGCGACCGAGATGGCCGGCGCCCGCGAAGATCTGACCCTGCCCAGCGCGGCTCTGGCGGAGGAAATCTCGGAAGCGGTGCTGGCTCGCCGGGTGAGGAGCGCGGGATGAGGCATGGCTTGAGGCACGGGATTCGAGCAACGCTGCTGGCGATCTTCCTGGTAACCGCGCCGGCCGGATATCTGCATGCGCAGGATACCAGCGTCCAACCAGAAACCGGCGAGTTGACGTGGAAGTGGATCAACTTCGCAATCCTGGCGGCGGGTCTCGGGTATCTGATGGGGAAGATGCTGCCTCCCTATTTCCGGTCGCGATCGATCGAAATTCAGAGGGGCATCGCCGAGGCGCAGGCGCTCAAAGCCGACGCGGAAAAGCGGGTGGCGCAGATGGAAGCGCGGCTGGCCGCACTCGGAGAAGAGATCGAAAAATTCCGCCTGCAAGCCCACGCGGAAATGGAGCAGGAAGGCAAGCGCATCGCCGAGGAGACCGCCCGGCAGTTGCGGCGGCTGCAACTGCAGATGGAACTCGAGACGGAAACGGCGGCGAAAACGGTCCGGCGGGAATTGAAAACGTTCGCGGCAAAGCTGGCGCTGGACCTGGCGGAGCAGCGCATCCGTACGCGCCTGGATGCGCCCACCGAAGCGGGCCTGATCGAGGATTTCGTCCAGGACCTGGAGGCGTCGCGAAACTAGATGCTTTCCGTCATCGGAACGCGATACGCCAAAGCGCTGCTCGACGTGGCGATGGCGCCGCAGTCCAAGGACGATCCCAAACAGGTGTTGAACCAGCTGCGCTCGATCAACGAAATGATCCGCGCATCGGATCAGCTGCACAACGCGCTGCTTTCGCCGGCCGTATCGCCGGCGCGAAAACGCGCGGTGCTCGCGCGGCTGATGGGGCCGGAGGGGATTTCGAAAACGGTGCGCAATTTTCTGTTTGTGGTGATCGATCATCGCCGCATTCATGAATTGCCGAATATCGTCGAGGCGTTCGATACGCTGCTCGATGCGCGGCTGGGTTTCGTGCGCGCCGATGTGACCAGCGCGGCGGTGCTGGCCGATCCGCAGCGATCCGAGCTCGAAGCCGAGCTTTCGCGCCTGGCGGGGAAAAAGGCAAGATTGACATTTACCATCAACCCGTCGCTGATCGGGGGCGTGGTGGCGCGCGTGGGGTCGCGGGTCTACGACGGCAGCGTGCGCGGGCAATTGGAGCGCCTGCGGGTGAAGCTCGCGGGCGAGTAACGGGGATCTTATGGCTCAGATTCGGGC
>DATHCE010000149.1:0-14125 GCA_035319685.1 Bryobacteraceae bacterium
AACCTGAAACGCGATGTCGGATGCATCGACGCGGAAAATCGGCGCCGCAGTCCCATTCACCTGCACCTGGACATCGCTGAGCTTGGTCGGCCAGGGCAGCCCCGTTGCCGACGCTGGAGTCAGGCTGAAATTCAATCCCTCCCGGTAAAGCAGCGTAAGCTGCCCGGGCGCGATCGGCTGCTGATTGTAGCTGGCCGCATTCTGGAACGTCAGCGCCGCATAGTAGAAACTGATGCGATTCGCGGCTTCGAGCACGATCACGTTGCCGTTGGCATCGAGCGTGACCGCCAGCGGATTCGGCGACGCATATAAAGTTTCCGTGGCCTCAGGATTATTGGGGTTGCTGGTCAGAATGAGCTGGTCATATTCCGGCAGACGCCAGATCTGGCTGGCGTTGGTGTCGGCGACCCAGATTTCGCCCGTCGCCGGGCTGATGATGACGCCCTGAGGATTGGTAAATCCGTAAATCGGCAATGCCGCATTGGCGCCATTCGACAGGTTCGTCGTGTTGGAGAACACCAGCAGGCGGCTATTGCTGGTGTCGCAGACATACAGGCGATCCGAAGTGTCCACCGCGATGTGCGTCGGCTGGTCCATCCCCGATGTGCTGGCCGGTGTTGTGTAGTTGGGGGGTTGGGCCGGCGTGACCGATGTGAAATTCTGCTGGCCGAGCACGATCGACGCCGCTTGCCCGTTGCTGAAATCGCTGCCCGCCGGCGCTTTGAAGATCAACACGCGATTGTCCGCCACATCCGATACCCCGAGACTGCACGTCGTCGGCGTGGAGGAGAAGCAGCCCGCAAACAACGCGAGTCCCCACGGCGAGTGCATCGTGCTCTGGCTGGCGGCTGTTACCGGATTTCCGTTGAACGAGGCCTGTCCCAGCACCAGGTTCGCCGTCGGCTGCGTCCCGGCCGGCTGGCTGAACGGAGCGGGGAAACGCAGCACGCGCCCATTGCCGCTGTCGGCGACGTACAGATTGCCCTTCGAATCCACCACCAGCCCGACCGGCGTATTCAAGCCGCTGTTGGTCGGCTCGGTCGTCTCGTTGGTGGGGCTGTTGATTAACGAGTAATAGGGCCCGTTCTGTCCGATCACCAGGTCGGCCACCGATCCCTGCTGCACGATGCGCGCGTCGTTGAAGCACAGGATGCGGTTGTTCAAGCTATCGGCGACGTACATGTGCGGCGGAGTCGAATTGTAATCGATGGCCACGCCGCCGTAGCCGGCAGTTCCGTTATAAAAATAAACTTCGCGGCCTTCGATCAGGTTGATCGATCGAAACGCGTAGGAGAGCTGGCCAATCAGGCTGGTCGCGGTGTTATAGGCGCCGCTTTGCTGGACAAACCTCAGCACGCGATTGTTGTTGGAATCGGCGATCCAGATATCGGTGCCGTTGGACGTCCCGCCGAGCGGGAAGTCGAGAGTGGTCGCGTCCGGCTGCGCGTTGCCCCGGTTCGCTTGCCCCAGTCCGTTCTGTCCCGAGGTGAACGTGCTTTGTCCGATCACCGCCAGCATGGGCGGCGAAATCTCGGCGGTCCCCTGTTGAATCTGAGTCGCCGAGGGCGCCGGGGGCCAGTTCGCGGGAACATCGTATTCCACCATCCGGTTGTTTCCCGAATCGGCGACAAACAGGTTGTTCCCTACCGTGAACAATCCGGTGGGTCCTGCCAGCGAGTAATTGTTGGGAAAGGTAACCGTGGGCTGGCCTTGGATTTGAGTCGAGAGTCCGAGAACGCGCAGCGCCGGAAAATCGTTCGCGCCGGAACTGAACGGTCCTTGGAAGAACAGTACGCGCGAATAGTTGTCGGCGACGTACAGATTTCCCGATGGATCGGCAGCGACCCCGCCGGGTGCGTTGAGGATCTGCATGTCGAGCTGCGCCTGAGTTCCCGAAGGCGGATTGGGAAGGCTCGACAGATTGAACTGGGTCTGTCCCAGGACGATATCCGCCGCAGGCTGCGACGTATTGGCCTGAAGCTGGCTGACCGGAAACCGGAGGACCCGATTGTTACCCGGATCGGAAACCCACAAATTGCCGCTCGGGTCGAGCGCGAGGCTCGCGACCGGAGGAAGACCGCCGCCGGAAACAGACGCCAGCGTTTGCGCGCTCGGCACGGGCTGTCCTTGATTCGCCTGGTTGCCCGAGCTCGCCGTCGCCTGGCCGATCACCAGATCGACCGGAAGCGGCGCGGTGGACGGCTGGGTGAGAGGCTTCGGATATCGCAGGATTCGATTGTTGCCGGCATCCAGTACGTACAGGTTGCCGTTCTTGTCGACGGCGACCGATGTCGGCCGGTTCAGGCCGGTGCTCAGGCTGGTCCCAGGACCGCCAGGCAGTGTCGCAAGCAGACTCTGCTGGCCGATCGCCAGTGCTGCGAATCCGCACGACGGCGCACTGGTCCCGCAGGGTTGGAAATTATTCGGATTCGGGAACGCCAGCACGCGATTGTTGAAGGTGTCCGCCACGTACAGAATCGGTGGCGTGACGGTGGTGTCCAGCGCCACCGATATCGCGCCGTTCAGTTCGCGTCCTTCCACCAGGTTCGGCGCCGCGGAAATGAGTTGCGAGAGCAGCTGCGGCTGCCCGAATTCCCGCGAGGGAATGCTGTTAATGGTCGGCGATACTACGGTTTGCGCCAGTATGGGGGCAACAAATATAAGCAAATAGCCAAAGAATTTCATCATGAAACGAGTTCTCTCCGAAAAACGGTGCGCGGGAAGCCGTCTTTTGACGACAATAGCACAGAACGTGCGGGCGTCCCATGCCCCGTATGTACTGGTCCCAAGGTTCCGGCAGGCGAAACGCGGTTATTGATAAAATCGTGGTTTGTCCCCTCAACAGAGCCATTTCCTCCGGCCGCGGGTGTGCGCGGTAAGTTACCTGAACACGGTCCCGCTGGTTTGGGGCATGCTTCACGGAGCCGCCGGGGACGGGCGCGACGTTTTCGATCTGGAGTTTGCCCTGCCTTCCGTTTGCGCCGATCATCTGGCATCCGGCGAGGCGGCCATCGGGATCGTGCCCGTCATCGAGATGGCGCGCCAGAAGCTCGAATATTTTCGCGGCGCCGGCATCGCCTGTCACGGACCCGTGCGCAGCATTTTGCTGATCTCGAAAGTCCCGTTTCGCGAGATCCGCAAACTGGCCGCCGACTCCGGCTCCCGCACCTCGGTGATGCTCGCGCGGGTCATTCTCGCCGAGAAATTCGGGATCGAGCCGCAGGTCATTTCCATGGCCGCCAACCTGGCTCCCATGCTCGGCGCGGCGGATGCGGCGCTGCTGATCGGCGATGCGGCGCTGCGCGTCGACCCGGAAAAATTGCCTTTCGAGACGCTCGACCTCGGCGGCGAGTGGACCTCGCTGACCGGCTTGCCCATGGTTTTCGCGCTGTGGTCGGGCCGCAAGGAATTTATGGATCCGCGCTACGGCCGCGCGTTCCTTGGATCCTGCCGGTTCGGGCTGGAACATTTGGAAGAAATTGTCCGGAGCGAATCGGCCGCTCGCCAATTCCCCGAGCCGATGGTGCGAAAATATCTGACGGAGCATATCGTTTTCGAATTGGGCGAGCGTGATTATCAGGGCCTGGAGCTGTTCCTGGAACGCGCCGCCCGCTTGGAAGAAATCTCCGTGCCGGAAGGAGTTTCCGCACCGGGAGGGTTATTGCCGTGATGACGCGCGCAGAAGCGATCGATTTGTACCGTAGCGACGACCTGGTCGCGATCGGAATGGCGGCCGACGCCGTGCGGCGCAAGCTGCATCCGGAAGGAATCGTCAGCTACATCATCGATCGCAACATTAATTACACGAATTTCTGCACGGAATATTGCAGCTTTTGCGCGTTTTACCGCCCCATGGGCCACGCCGAGGGCTACGTGCATCCGAAGGAAGTGATTTTCCAGAAAATCCAGGAGACCATCGACCTCGGCGGCACCGGAATCCTGATGCAGGGCGGCCTTCATCCCGATCTCAAAATCGAATGGTATGAGGATCTGCTGCGCTCGATCAAGGCGCGCTTCCATATCTGGTGCCATTGTTTTTCCGCGCCGGAAATCGTGAATATCGCGAAAGTCAGCGGGCTTTCCTTGCACGATACCTTGTCGCGATTGAAGGACGCCGGCCTCGATTCGCTCCCCGGCGGAGGCGCCGAGATTCTCGATGACGAAGTCCGCCATCGCATCAGCCGTTTGAAATCGTCGGTGAACGATTGGATCGACGTGCATCGCACCTGCCACGCCATCGGCCTGCGAACGACGGCCACGATGATGTTCGGCACCGGCGAATCGATCGAGCAGCGCCTGAATCATTTCGACATCGTACGCCAAATCCAGGACGAAACCGGCGGATTCACCGCCTTTATCCCGTGGAGTTTTCAGCGCGAAAATACCTCGCTCGGGCGTTTCGTGAAAGAAGAAGCAACCGCGGTCGAATATTTAAAAATGCTCGCGCTTTCGCGCCTGTATTTCGAGAATATCCTGAATATTCAGTCGTCGTGGGTGACGCCGGGACTCAAAACCTGCCAGCTTGGCCTGCGCTTCGGCGGTAACGACGTCGGCAGCATTATGATCGAGGAAAACGTCGTCAGCGCCGCGGGCGCCCATCATCGCGCGACCGAAGAAGAACTGCGCCGATTAATCCGCGACGCCGGCTTCATCCCCAAACAGCGGGATACTCTGTACCGGACGTACTACCTCAACTGATCCACCGTCCGGCAACTCCGGCGCCAGTTAAAAGACGATTTTCGTTTGTTGGTGCCTGGGACGCTCCCAGACGCGTCGCCGCAATTTTCCGCACCCTCGGTATGGCAAGGGCCCCTCCGGCTCGTCGATTTTGGCGACTTTAAGTCCCAAAGAATTGATTTCGGGAGGCTTGGGAAAAAAGGGCCTGCGCGTTAAGCGGATTTTATTTAGAAATCGATCCCCGACAGAATCTCCGACGGCCGTTTTTCGAACGCCTTCGAGATCGCCAATAAACTCTCGATGCTCGGCAGGTTCGCGCCGCGTTCGATCGCGCTGATCTGGCTGACGCTCAGCTTGGTGTGGACGGCGAGATCCTTCAATGACCAATTCCGTTCCACCCGCAGCATCTTGATCGCGTGACCCAGGCGTTCCCGCAACCGGTCGTGCGGCATTTTCCCGAGTCCGAAGGCCTCGACGGCATTCTTCAGCACCTGGCGCAGTTGCGCAAGGGAAAACGGCTTCGCCAGATAATCGAATACCTTCAGCTTGAACGTCGCGCGCATGTCTTCGAGCGAGGGATATCCGGTGACGATGATCACGCACAGTCCCGGCCAGCGCGAAAGCAACTGCTCGACCACCTTGTCGCCGCTCACGTCGCCCATCTTCATATCGAGAAGAACGATGTCCGGCAGCTTCTCCTGGCATCCTTGGAACAGTTGGGCGGCGTCCGCGAACGTGCGCACCGTATACACGTGCTCGTCCTTGAGAAAATCCTCGATGTAGTTGCGGAAATCGAGATCGTCATCGAGAACCGCGATGTCTGCGACGGTTTCCTGCGCGAGCGCTTCCATCACCGATATCATATCGTGCGGCCCTTCCACTCGACGCGCCGGCCGGTAAGGGCGGCCAGGAATCCGTTGACGATCATCGGCAGGAGAAAATAAATCGCGACGGGAGCCGCGACCGCGCGCCAGCTCCGGTACCAGCTCCAGGCGAGCGCCATCGGCAGGATCGCGAACGCCCCGGCCGCGATTCGCTCCCCGTCCATCCACAGCCACGCGGCGGCCGGCGCCCATAGCGCCAGCGACAGCGCGGCCGACAAACTCGTCAGGCCGATCCACGGATTGAGCAGCATGAATCGCGCGCCGCTGCGCTCGATCGTTCTCCACAGCCCGCGGAACCGGACGCGGCCCAGTTCGGGCCCCCGTAGCGTGGCGAGCGTCAACCGGTGCCGCTCCGCTAACGCTGCCAGCTTCACGTCCTCGATGCGGCTGGTCAACACGGCGCTGTGCCCGCCGACGAATTCGTAGGCGCTGCGGCGCACCAGCACGCACTGTCCGTTGAACGCGGCCTGAGCATCGGCGCGCGGGCTGACGCCGCAGAAATACAACGCCACGGCGAGCGGCAGCGCCATTCGCGCGCCCCAGGAATCGCCTTCGGGCCGCAAGTACACCGAAACGAACGCAAGCCCGTTCGCTTCCGCGCACGCCACCGCCGCGTCGAGAAATCCCGGCTCGAACCGCGTATCCGCGTCCGTGAACAGGATCCACTTGGAAGTGAGCACGCGAGCGCCGGCCGCGCAGGCGTTCGCCTTGCCCATCGCCCCCTTCGGCTCAGGAGCCTTCAGCACGCCCGCCCCGGCTTCTCGCGCGATCTCCGCCGTTCCATCGCTCGACTGATCGTCGACCACGATGACCGTATCGTGCGGAAAGCTGCGCACCGCACCGGCAATCTCCGCCGCTTCGTTGCGGGCTGGAATGATCACCATGCAATCCGGCGCGCCATCGCTTTTCCGAACAGGGGCGAGCTTCGGCATCGCCAGATAATGCCGCCGCGCCAGGATCAGAAACGCAGCCATCACCACACCCACGCCCACCGCGACCCACAGGCTCAGGCCGGGGTCGAACCCGTCAAGCACTCATGACCCTCCACAGACGGCGCGTGATGGGGCCGGCCATGGATCGTGCCGTGATCCATGCGCGCGCCACCGCCGGCACGCCGGCGCGATGCCGGAACACGTCGAACCCCGAGCTTTCGATGCGCCTCAGCGTCGTGCGATACAGGTCGAAGGCGACCTTCACCGCGAATCGCCCGCGCGCATCCAGCAGTGCTATCCCCGGCTCAGAGCTCGAATACAACTCGTGGATTCGGGCGGCGTGAAATCGCATCAGGTTTTCAAACGCTTCGTCGCGTACCCGCGCCGCGAGCGCCGCCTCGGAATATCCGAACGATTCCATCTCTTCCAGCGGCAGATATATGCGATCGCGCGTCAGGTGATCGCCCGTATCGCGCAACAGCGTCGTCATCTCGATCGCCATCCCCAGGTCCATCATGTAATCGAGCGCCGGCGCCCGGTGACCGACCACGTGCGCCATCATCTGGCTCACCGTTCCGCCGATCCTCTGAGTGCGGGCCCGCAATTGCGAAAAACTCCGGTAGCGCGCATGATCCAGATCCATCCGCACGCCCTCGATCAGCTCCATCGGCGCCTCGTGCGGGATCGCACGCTGATCCACCGTGTCCAGAAATACGTCCAGCACGGGATGCCGGGCCAACTTTCCGCGCAATCCCGAGGCTACCAGCGAAGCCCAGATGTCCAGATCCTGATGACCCTGTTCCGCCGTCGCCGCCCCGCGTCCCAGAGCGCGCGTATAATCGCAGAACCAATACACGGCCTGCGCCGCGCGAGCCAGATCCTGCGGAAAATGCTGCGTGGCGAAATACAATCCAGGCGAGCCGGTCCGGGTCGCCTCGGCGGCTCGGGCATACAGCACTGCAAGCGAGTTGCTGTCGTCAACGGGGGACATTTTTGAACGACCCCGGCATCATATCACGGACTGCGTGGCCCTGGCTGGCGGCTCCCCGCTCCCCTATAATGGTGGGTGTCTCAAGCCACCAACGCCTTCGTCGATCAAAACAAAGATCGCTTCCTCGATGAACTGAAGGACTTTCTCCGCATCCCCAGCATCAGTACGTTGCCCGATCACGCCGCCGATGTGCAGCGCGCGGCCCAGTTCGTCGCCTCCAGCCTCCGCGCCGCTCGGCTCGAAAACGTCGAAGTGATCCCCACCGCCAAACACCCGCTGGTCTATGCCGACTGGTTGCACGCGCCCGGCAAACCCACCGTGCTGTGCTACGGCCATTACGACGTCCAGCCGCCCGATCCGTTGGAGCAGTGGATCTCGCCGCCCTTCGAACCGACCCTTCGCGACGGCAACCTCTACGCCCGCGGATCGTGCGACGACAAGGGACAAATGTACATGCACGTCAAGGCGATCGAAGCTTTGCACGCGGTCGACGGCAGGCTGCCCGTCAACGTGAAATTTCTGATCGAAGGCGAGGAAGAAGTCGGCGGCGAATCGGTCTCGAAATACGTGGCCGAAAATCCCGGCAAACTCAGGGCGGACGTCGCGCTGGTCTCCGACACCTCGCTCTACGCCGAAGGCATCCCGACGCTGTGCATCGGCCTGCGCGGTCTCATTTACACCGAAATCGAAGCCCGCGGCGCGGCTCGGGATCTGCACTCGGGCGTCTACGGCGGCGCGGCGCCCAACCCCATCTTCGGACTCATCGAATTGCTCGCAAAAGCCAAGGACGCGAACGGGAAAATTCTGATTCCCGGCATGTACGACGACGTCCAGCCTCCCGCTGCCGCCGAAAAAGCCAGCTGGGAAGCGCTGCCCTTCGATGAAGCAGATTTTCTAAAAAACGAAGTGGGATCGAAATGCTTGACCGGCGAGCCCGGCTTCTCCGTGCTCGAGCGAACCTGGGCCCGTCCCACGTTTGAAGTGCACGGGATCGCCGGCGGATTCACCGCCGAGGGCGCCAAAACCGTCATCCCGGCGCGCGCCACCGCGAAAGTCAGCATCCGCCTGGTTCCGAATCAGGACCCGGATAAGATCACCGCGGGCTATAAGAAATTCGTCGCGGACAATACACCCGCCGGCATCGAAACCGAGGTGCGCGTGTTGAGCGCCAGCCCCGCCATCAGCGTAAACCCGGATCATCCCGCCATCGACATCGCCGCGCGCGCTTTCCAGGATATTCTCGGCCGCCATACCGTGTTCATCCGCAGCGGCGGATCCATCCCCATCGTCGGCGATTTCGCGACCCATCTCCACATTCCGACGATCCTGATGGGATTCGGCCTGCCCGACGACGGTCTCCACTCGCCCAATGAAAAATACAAGCTCGCCAATTATTATTCCGGCATCATGACGATCGCGCACTTCCTGGAAGAGTACGGACGCGCGTAACCAGCAGCGCTTCCGCCGGCGCTGACGATCCGGCGGACGATCCTGGTAAGCGCGCGCGGCGCGACGGGAATGCGTCTACGGCCACTTATAATGGAGATTATTCGGTAGCCTTTTTTTGACGCTGGCCGACTTCTTTGAACAAAGCTGCCACGAACAAACGCGAGCCTCCCGCCGCTCCATCCGGGCAATCGGAGAGCGTCGTCCGCTCGGCGGGCGTCGTTTCCATCGCCGTCGCGATGAGCCGCGTCACCGGCCTGCTGCGCGAAAGCGTCATGGCGCATTTTTTCGGCGCCGGCCTCACTTATGACGCCTTCATGCTCGGCTTCCGCATCCCCAACCTGACGCGCGATCTGTTCGCCGAAGGCGCGCTGTCGAGCGCCTTCGTCCCCATCTTCACCGAATATCTTTCCACGCGCTCCAAAGCCGACGCCGTGCGTCTGGTCAACCTGGTCGCCAGCGCGATCATCATCGTCGTCGGCGGATTGTGCGCGCTCGGCATGATTTTCGCGCCCGCGCTGGTGCATCTGCTCGCGCCCGGATATGCCGAAGTGCCCGGAAAATTCGCGCTCGCCGTCACCATGACGCGCGTCATGTTTCCCTTTCTGCTGGCCGTCGCCCTCGCCGCGCAGGCCATGGGAGTGCTCAACGCCTCGAACCGCTTCGGCGTTCCCGCGCTCGCCTCCACGTTTTTCAACATCGGCTCGGTCACCTTCGGCATCATTCTCGGCATCGTCTTCGGCCCGCGGCTGCATCTTTCCGCAATCGAAGGAATGGCGGTCGGCGTCGTGCTCGGCGGATTGCTGCAACTGGGCTGGCAGTTGCCGAGCCTGCATCGGCTGGGCTTCGATTTTCATCCCCGGCTCGATTGGTCCGATCCTGGCCTGGTCCGCATCATGCGGCTGATGGTCCCCGCGATCCTGGGCAACGCGGCCGTGCAGATCAACGTGATGGTCAATACCAACCTCGCCTCCACCATTTTCGATCCGCATCGCGGCTTCGACGGACCGGTCAGTTGGCTCAGCTACGCGTTCCGCTTCATGCAGCTTCCGCTCGGCCTGTTCGGCGTGGCGATGGCGTCGGCGACCCTGCCATCCATCTCGCGCAGCGCCGCCGCCGGCCACATGAACGAATATCGCCGCACTTTGTCGAAATCGCTCGGCATGGTTTTTCTGCTCACGATTCCGTCCTCCATCGGATTAATGGTGCTGGGCAAATCGATCATCGGCGGAATTTATCAGGGCGGAAGATTTCAGATCTACGATACCGAGCAGACCGCGCTCGCGCTCTCCTGCTATTCGATCGGCCTCGCCGGATACGCCGCCTTGAAGGTGCTGAATCCGGCCTTTTACGCGCTCGGCGACGCGCGCACGCCCATGTTGGTCAGCCTCGCCTCCATCCTGATCAACTTCGCCACGGCCGTCACGATGATCCGGGTTTTCCATTTCCGTCAGGCCGGTCTCGCGCTGGCGACCTCGGTGGTGGCGCTGTTCGGATTCGTCGTCTTGTTCGCGATTCTGCGGAAACGGATCGGCGGGGTGCACGGCCGCGATCTCGCCTGGGGCATTGGTAAGGTTTCGGCCGCATCGATCCTGATGGGCGCGGTGATCACCGTAACCACCCACCTCATGGAACTGCGCATGGGAGTCTCCCAGGTCGCGCGCCTCGCCGATCTCGCGGTATCGATTCCCATCGGCCTGGTGGTGTTCTACGCCGCCTGCCGCCTGCTCGGCGTGAGCGAGCTCGACATGGCAATCCGCGCCCTCGCAGCGCCCATCCGCCGCCGGCTGATCCGCTAGAAAGCTCCTCAGCGAATCCAAAGATAGAATCCTTACAATCGGGCGAAAACGAGGAACCCGTCATGTCCAGGATTTCCCTCTTTCTCGCGCTCCCGATCATGGCGCTTTTGCCGGCGCAGTCATCGGATTCCTATCGCATCACGCACCGGTATCTGCTCGGTGGCGAAGGCCGCTGGGACTACGTCGTGCCCGATCCGCCGAATCATCGCGTCTTTATCGCGCGGCAGGACCATTTGATGGTGGTCGACGAGAATACCGGACAACTTCTCGGCGAAGTCACCGGCATCAACGGCGCCCATGGCACCGCGATCGCCGCAGGCACCGGACACGGCTTCGCCACTTCCGGCAATGACCAGTCCGTGGTCATGTTCGATCTGAAAACGTTCCAGGCGCTGGGCCGGATTCCGGCGGCCGAAGACGCCGATGCGATCGTGTATGACGACGCTTCCCATCGCGTGTTCACGTTGAACGGCGACGCCCACTCCTCGACCGTGATCGACCCGAAGGCCGGGAAATTGGTCACTAATATTCCGCTCGGCGGCAAACCGGAATACGGCGCATCCGCGCACGACGGCAAAGTCTACGCGAATCTCACCGACAACAGTGAAGTGGTGGAGATCGACGCCGGGAAACTGACCGTCACGCGCCGATGGCCCACCGCGCCGTGCAGGCAGCCGGTCTCGATGGCCATCGATACAGCGCATCATCGCTTGTTCAGTGGATGCCGTAGCGGGCTGATGGCGGTCTCCGATTATCAAGCGGGAAAAATCGTCGCGACGATTCCGATTGGAACGGGCGTCGACGGCGCAGGATACGATCCGGCATACGGCGACGCGTTCGCGTCGAATGCGAACGGCAGCCTCACCGTGATTCATCAGGACAGTCCGGACAAGTATCACGTGAGCGAAAGCGTCGCGACGCCGGAGGGGTCGCGAAACATGGGACTCGATCCGGCGAATCACCGTTTGTTCCTGGCCTCGGCGAAGTTCGGAGAGGTTCCGGCGGGAGCAAAAGGCAGACCGCCCGTGCTTCCCGGAACCTTCACCCTGCTGGTCATCGAGCGCAGCGAAAAATAACGGCTCGCCGGAGTCGCCATCCGCGCCCTATCACGAGTCTGTGTGAAAACAACAATTCTTACCCCCGGCATGACTGCCGGGGCTTGTGGGCGCGCTTCCCGTTCAACAAGATCGGCAAGCCCCGGGAGCGATGGCGGGGTTGAAGGGCGAGTTTTCACGCCGACTCTATCACCGCCCGCTTTTCTTCCCTCGACCAAAATCGCGTCACGCCGCGCGATAGCTGCCGAGAACGCGTAAGAAATCGGCCAGCTCCGCCAGATGCCCCAGGGCATTCTTGACTCGCGGCTCTTCGCGATGTCCCAGCAGGTCGAGATAAAACATATACTCCCAAGGCTTGCCCCTGCGCGGGCGCGATTCGATTTTCACCAGGTTCAGGTCGCGCAGAGCGAGCGCGCTGAGCGCGCGGAACAGAGATCCCGGCGTGTTGCCGGTCGAAAAAACCAGCGACGTTTTCCACGGTCTTCTGCGCGCCCTGCGAGGTTCGCGAGGCTTGGCGCCTTTGGGCTCCAGCAGGAAAAATCGCGTGAAATTCCGGCGGTCGTCTTCGATTTCGCGCTTCAATATCCGGCCGCCGTAAATTTTCGCCGCCAGCTCCGACGCGATCGCCGCCGCTCCCTCCGGCCGTTCGCTCATCACCATCTTGACGCTGCCCGCCGTGTCGTAATGCGTAACGCTGGCGATGCGCTTGTGGCGCGCGAAAAAATCGAGACACTGGTTCAGCGCCACCGGATGCGAATACACCTTCCGGACGGCGCTGAATTTCACTCCCGGCGGCGCGATCAGATTGTGCACGATACGCACGCTGGTTTCCGCCGTAATTTCAAAATCGTATTTGAGCAGCAGGTCGTAATTCTCATGCACCGAGCCCGCCAGAGTGTTTTCGATCGGCAGCGCCGCCGCGTCCACTTCGCCCGCCCGCAAGGCTGCGAACACTTCGTCGAATCGTTGTCGCGGAACCGGCTTGGCGCGCGGACCTAACAGCTGCACAATCGCTTGCTGGCTGAATGCGCCCAGCTCGCCTTGAAATGCGACGTTCATTGTTCTTTGGCCTTAGGGCCGTCCCACCGTTGCGCGTCTTCGGAAGCGAGACCAATCAAATCCAGCACCCGGTCGACGGTATGCTCGACAATCTCGGCTAGCGTTTGCGGATGATGATAAAACGCCGGCACGGGAGGCGCGAGAATCGCCCCCATTTCCGCGAGCGCGGTCATCGATCGCAGATGCCCCAAATGCAGCGGCGATTCGCGAACCATCAGCACCAATTTCCGACGTTCTTTAAGCGTCACGTCCGCCGCGCGCACCATCAAATTCGAGCTGATGCCCGCCGCGATCGCCGACATCGTATGAATCGAGCACGGCGCGATCACCATCGCCGCGGTCGGAAACGATCCGCTCGCCAACCGGCACCCGACGTCTTCGACCGGATAGGAACAATCCGCCAGCGCCCGGAAATCCGCGGCAGATTTTCCCATTTCCAGGTAGGCCGTTCTTTCACCCGATCGCGAAATTATGAGGTGCACTTCGGCGTCATCCCGTGCGCTTAACTTTTCGAGCAGGCGCCAGCCATAAACCGATCCGCTGGCGCCCGTCACGCCCACGATGACCCGCAATTCGCCTCCTTACTTAATCTCGTCATACGAAAATCTCATTTTTTGCAGCCTTACAATTTTTCTGTTCCGAATTCAGAACAGAAACACAGCGAAATGCCTTGCTCTTATTCGACGTAGACCGGTATAATTATAGGTAAGATGGTACGCTACTCATGGTACTAGCTTCGCAGGGACCGCCCGATGCAACGCCTCGAACCTCCATCATGGAGGAGGCCGGTCAAAAACTCAAGCGTGTTCGCGAAAGGCTCCGTTTGAGGTTCCGGGATGTGGAAGAAGCCAGCACCCGCATTTCCGCCCGCCATGGAAGCGACGAATTCACCATAGCGCTCAGCCGTTTGGCTGATATTGAGAACAAGGGCACCCTGCCGACGATTTACCGTCTTTATTCGCTGTGCGCAATTTACCGCCTGGACTTCACTGAAGTCCTCAATTGGTACGGCATTTCCATAGCGGAACTGGCCGGTGACGCCGACGTGGTTCTGCCGGCGCGAACACACCTGGTCGGTTTCCGGGCGCCGGAGGAAGGCGAGGTGCAGCTTCCCATTTCGCTCGACCCCGGACTGGACGTCAGCCGGACCGTTTTCCTCAGTCGTTTAATTCAGCGCTGGGGCAAGCTTCCTTTGATGCTGCTGCGCAACGTCGACCTGAAGAATCATCGCTATGGGTTGATCGGAACCGACGATTGGTCCATGTATCCCATTATTCCGCCC
>DATHCE010000150.1:0-14809 GCA_035319685.1 Bryobacteraceae bacterium
CGCACAGCGAATGCGTTGTGCGCGATCATAGAGGAAGAAATATGGCTTTTCGCAAATCCTCCGACTCCCGTCCGCAGATTCTCGAAGTCTCGCCGGTGGCGGCGATTCCCGGAGGCGAATTTCAGATCCGCGGCAAAGGACTGGCCGCCTTGGCGCGTCCTCAAGTACGCTTCGGTGAAGTGACGGCGCCGGTGGTGATCGGGTCCGACTCGCTGGTGATCGTGCGGGTGCCCGACGGCGCCTCCGCCAGCGAGATGACCATCGGCGGCGACCATCACTCGAGCGTTCCCTGGACTTGCGGGATCGGCATTCAGGTGGCCGACAGTCTGCATCCGGTATCGAACCCGGCGGTAGATCGCCACGGCAACATCTACACCACCTTCAGCGGATCGGCGGGACAGAAGACTGCGGTCTCGGTGTACAAGATCGACACGAATTATAAACCCAAGCCGCTGGTGAGCGATCTGATGAACGCGACCGGCCTCGCATTCGACGCCGAAGGCCTGCTGTATGTGTCGAGCCGGCACGACGGGATCGTCTATCAGGTTTCGCCCTCCGGGAACCTGACCACGTACGTCGAAGGGATGGGCGTGGCTACCGGCATCGTTTTCGACGAGGACGGGAACCTGTACGTCGGCGATCGCAGCGGCACCATTTTCAAGATCAGCCGGCAACGCCAGATTTATGTATTCGCGACGCTCGAGCCGTCGATTGCGGCGTATCATCTGGCGTTCGGTCCGGAACACTATCTGTACGTGACCGGCCCTACCACGTCGAGCTTCGACGCGGTGCATCGCGTTTCTAAAGACGGCCATGTCGAGACCTTTTATCGCGGTCTGGGGCGGCCGCAGGGGATGGCGTTCGACGCGAAAGGAAATCTGTACGTGGCGGCTTCGCTCGGAGGACGGCGCGGCGTGGTGCGCATCACGCAGGAGGCGTCGGCGGAATTGTTCCTGTCGGGTCCGGCGATTGTGGGTCTGGCGTTCACGCCGTCCAAGTCGCTGGTGCTGGCAACGAACAATTCGATTTTTCGAGTGGACGTCGCGATCGAAGGGCGCCGTCTCCCTTAACGGGACGGCGAGCACGGAGCGCTTCGCCCGACTCTGGTTTCCGAGCGCGAGCCAGGGACGTTTCGCCCCGGCCAAGGTTCGGAGCGCACAGCGAAGCGTTGTGCGCGTCAAGAAAAGGTTCGGAGCGCACAGCGAAGCGTTGTGCGCGTTAAAAAATGCGTGACGCGGAGATCATCGCCGTCGGGTCGGAACTTCTGACCCATTCGAAAATCGACACCAATTCGCTCTACATCACCGAGCAGCTCAACGCCCTCGGCGTCGAGGTCCGCCGTAAACTCATCGTCGGCGACGATCGCGCGCGCCTGACCGAGGCCATTCAACACGCCGTCGAGCACGTCGAAATCGTCATTTTGACGGGGGGGCTGGGGCCGACAGAGGACGACCTGACGCGTGATGCCGTCGCCGCCGCGCTCGGGCGTAAACTCGTGTTCAGCGAAGAAATCCGCGCTGGGATCGAAGAGCGTTTCCGGCGCTTTCAGCGCAAGATGGCGGACATCAATCTGCGCCAGGCCTACCTGGTCGAAGGAGCCGAGCCACTCGAAAATCCGCGCGGCACCGCGCCGGGACAATGGATCGAGCTCGACCGTCAGATCGTGATGATGCTGCCCGGTCCGCCGGGCGAATTGAAACCTCTGTTCGCGAACGAATGCATACCGCGACTGCTGCGACACCTGCCGCCGCAGGTGATTCGCACGCGCTTTTATCGCGTGGCCGGCATGGGCGAATCGGACCTGGATGCCCTGATCGCGCCGGTTTACACGAAATTTTCGAATCCCGCGACGACGATTCTGGCCGGCGCGGGCGACATTCAGGTGCATCTTCGCGCGCGGGCGGCAACGGCGGAGGAGGCCGATGCGCTGCTCTCCGAGATCGCTCCGGCGATCGAACAGCTTCTGGGCGACCGGATTTATTCGCACAGCGGCGAATCGCTCGAAGCGGTCGTGGGCCAGCGGCTGCGCGAACGCGGCGCGACCTTGAGCGTCGCCGAAAGCTGCACCGGCGGGATGCTGGCGGAGCGCATCACCTCGATTGCGGGCAGCTCCGATTATTTCGTCGGCGGATTTCTGGTGTATTCGGACCGGATGAAGATCGAATTATTGGGTGTGAATGCGGCGCTGATCGCCGCGCACAGTGCGGTGAGCGAAGAAGTGGCAGGCGCGATGGCCGAAGGGGCGCGAGCGCGCACGGGATCGACGTACGCGATTTCGGTCACCGGCGAAGCGGGTCCGGACAGCGCTACGGGCGCGCCGCCGGGGACGGTTTTCATCGGTTTCGCCGGACCGGATTCGCGGGTCGAAGCCCGGGGGTTGCATCTTCCGGGGGATCGGAATCGCGTCCGGATGCTGGCCACGCAGAGTGCCCTCGATTTTCTCCGGAAAAAACTGGCGGCTGATTAAACTCCAATTTTCGCCGGGATATGCCGATAAGGCGCTTGTGGTGCCATTCACCCAACTCGCGACCCAATCCAGGAACCAACCCCTGCCCGCCCTTCCCAATATGTTGAAGGAAAAGGCGTTAAAGTCGCTGAGCGACCTGCCGCCGTTCTCGCCGATCCTGAACCGGCTGGTGGCAACGCTCGCCGGCGAAGACGTGTCGTTCACCAAACTCGCCGACCTGATCGAGAAGGACACCGTGGTCACCGCCAATCTGCTGCAACTGGTGAATTCGGCGCTGTACGGGCGGCGCGGCACGGTCAATTCCGTGGGCTACGCGCTATCGTTGCTGGGGCTGGACAAGGTGCGCAACGCCTTGCTGGGCATGTCCATCACCTCCCTGTGGAAGAAAATCAAAATGCCGGGATCGTGGTCGATGGCGCGCTTCAACATGCACTCGGCTGCCTCGGGCGTGCTGAGCGATCTGCTCGCCCAGCGGATGGAAGTAGGCTATCCCGAAGGCGCGTTCGTCGCCGGGTTGCTGCACGACGTGGGCCGGCTGGTGATCGCCCTGGGCTTGCCGCAGCAGCACGCGCAGATCCTCGAATCGTACAAAGCCGGCCGAACCTATCTGGACGCCGAACGGGAGATCCTCGGCTTCACGCATCCGGAACTGTCCGCGCAGGCGCTCAAAGTCTGGAATCTGCCGGAACCGATTCAGGAAGCCGTGCTGCACCATCACAACCCGGATGCCGAGGGACTGGGACGGGTGGTGAATGCCGCCAATCAATACGTCAATTCGGCGGGGTTCTCGATTCTGCCCGAAGGCGACGCCGATTACGCGGACGCGGCGATGCTGGAGTCGCTGGGGCTCGATCCGGCGAGGCTGACCCTGGTGATGGCCGATTTCAACACCGAATACGCGGCGCTGGTTCCGTATTTCCGCTAAAACGCGTTACACTGGAGTCGCCGCCGGAACCCGCGCGCGCGTCCATGCGGTTCGTTCTTCTCCACTATCACATTCTGAAAAACGCCGGCTCGACCATCGAGGAAATCCTGTATCACAATTTCCGCGACCGGCTGGCGCGCGTCGACAAACCCGATCGCGACGGGCACGTGAGCAACGCGGAGATCGTTTCCTACCTCGACCAGAATCCGCAGATCACCGCGTTTTCAAGCCACCAGATCAATTATCCGGTCCCGCAAGCGCGGGGTTATCTGTTTTTCGATTTGTGTTTTTTGCGCGACCCGATGGACCGCATCCGCTCGACCTATGATTATTTTCGTCTCAAGCCGTCGGAAGGCGACCCGGTCAGCGACATGGCGAATCGCGCCGGCGAGGAGGAGTTCGTAACGCACCTGATCGAAAATTATCCGTGGATGGTGAACGACGTTCAGGTGAATCTGCTGGCGAACGGCGTGGTCAACGATCAGCCGCAGGGCGCCGAGGATCTGGATCGCGCCACGGCGAGGATGCTCGAAACGTCGTTTCTGGGGGTGGTCGATTGCTTCGAGGAAAGCATCATCGCGGGCCAGCTTGCGCTGCGGATCGTGTTTCCAAATCTGAACGGCGCGCAGGCTCCGGTGAACGTTTCGGGCGGGCTCGGCGGAAATCTGGAGGCGAGGATCGCCAAGTTTCGCGAGGCTTTGGGCGAGCGCGTTTATTCCGAGCTGGCTCGCTTGAATCAAATGGACGTGGAGCTGGTTCGCCGCGCGCGCGCCGAAGTGCGGCGGCGGTTCGAACGGGTTCCCGATCATGCGAAGAAGCTGCGCGCGCTCGAGCATCGCGTGCAAATGTTGCAAGGCGAGCCAATGTCGAGAAGCGAGACGCGGCCGGCTGAGATCGAAGAGGAAGAAATAACAGCGCCGGCGCCGGCTCGGATCAGGGAGCGTCCGCGTGCGACGCCGCCGTCGATGTTCACCAAGGTCCAGAGGGTGGTGCAGGCGATTCCGCACCTGGCCGCGATGCGCCGGTTGTTCGATGCGAATTACTATGGCGGCACCCTGCTCGATTTCGTCGCGCGCGGCGCGTTTGAAGGCCGCAAGCCGCATCCCCTGTTCGATCCGGCGTTTTATCTGCGCAAATATCCGGACGTGAAGATGAATCCGCTGGCGCATTATTTGAAGTACGGCGCGATCGAAGGGCGCGACCCGCATCCGTTGTTCGACGCCGGGTTCTATTTGCGCCGTTATCCCGACGTGCGCGCGGCGCAAATGAATCCGCTGCTGCATTACATCCGCGACGGCGCGAGCGAGAATCGCAAGCCGCATCCGTTGTTTCAACCGGATTATTATTTCGCGCGCTGCCAGGAGGCCTGGCTCAGCGGGATCAATCCGCTGATTTACTTTTTGGAACACGAGACGTTTTTGGAAAACGGCGCAGGGAGCCCGCATCCGTTGTTCGATTGCGAAGCGTACCGCGAGACGCATCCGGAGGAGGAGAATCCGCTGGTCGATTACGTGTTGCGCGGCGAGCCGGCATCCTCCGATTCGCCGTTCGAGATCATGGACGTGCCGGCCGACCCGGCGCTTCCGGCGCAGCGGCCGTTTTTTGAGAGCGTGCGCAGGGATCAGCTTCTGGCGAATGGCGCAACCCCGCCATCACTGGCGGGATTTGCCCGAGTGAGCGAGCCAACCCTCGACCGCTTCTAAAACCTTTCCAACGCTCTCGGCCAGAGTTTCGCGATCGGTGCGGCACTCGATTTCGGGGGTTAACGGCGCTTCGTAGGGATCGTCGACGCCGGAGACGCCGTGAATTTCGCCCGCTCGAACACGCCGGTAAATTCCTTTTTGATCGCGCTGCTCGCACACTTCGAGCGGCGCGTGCACGTAAACTTCGAGAAAGCTGCCGATGTAGGCTCTCATTTCATCGCGCACGGCGCGATATGGCGAAATGGCCGAAACCAGCACGATCACGCCATTGCGGCTGAGCAATTCGGCCGCGAATCCGATGCGGCGGATGTTTTCGTCCCGGTCTTCGCGGCTAAAACCCAGCCCCTTGCTGAACTGCTGGCGAACGATGTCGCCATCGAGCAGCTCCACTTTATAACCGCGCGCCCAAAGCTTCTCGTAGACCGCTTTGCTGATGGTCGATTTTCCGGCGGAACTCAGACCGGTGAACCAGACCGTGACGCCGTGCTCGGTTTTCGGCGCGATCTCGCGGTTTGCGTCCATCGCCCCGATCATTCCCGCCCCGACCGTTCCGTTGGTGATGGGATCGATCACGATGAACGCCCCGGTCACGCGATTTTCCGCGTAGGGATCGGCATAGAGCGGATGATGCGTTTCGATTTCGACGTCGCCGAATTCGTTCAGCTCCAGAGTGTGTGCGGCGCGGCGCTCGAGCGTGCGCGGATCGATGACGCCCGCAAGGCCGGTCACGCTGGCGCACACCTGGCGCGAGGTGTGCTTGATCAGATAGGGATGGCCCAGCTTCATCGGCTCGCGGCCCATCCACAACAAGGTCGCCGGCATGCGCCGCGAGGTGGCTGGCGGATGGTCCGGATCGACCATCATGTCGCCGCGCCCGAGGTCGATCTCGTCTTCCATCGCGATGGTCACCGACTGAGGCGGCGCGGCGCATTCGATCTCGCGATCTCCGATGCGGATCGATGTGACCGTCGATTCGCGCCCGGAAGGAAGGATCCAAACGCGATCGCCGCGACGGATCCGGCCGGAAGCGATCTGCCCGGCATAGCGGCGCGATCCGTCATCCGACCGAATCACATTCTGAACCGGAAAACGCAAGGCATCCGGATTTCCCGCGGCCGCGACCGGCGCCGTTTCCAGATATTCGAGCAGCGACGCCCCTTCAAACCATGGCATTCGCACCGATCGCTCGACCACATTGTCGCCGTCGAGCGAACAGACCGGCACGAAAAACAGATCGATGGGGCCGAGCCGGGAAGCAAACTCGCGGAAATCGCGCTCGATTTTGCGAAAAACGTCCTCGCGGAAGGCGACCAGATCCATTTTGTTGACGGCGACGGCGAAATTCCGCACGCCCAGCAGCCAGGCGATCGCTGCATGGCGATGCGTCTGCACGAGCACTCCCTTGCGCGCATCGATCAACAGCACCGCGAGGCTCGCCGTGGACGCGCCGGTAGCCATGTTGCGCGTGTATTGTTCGTGGCCCGGCGTATCGGCGATGATGAACCGCCGGCGCGGCGTGGAAAAATGCCGGTACGCGACGTCGATGGTAATGCCCTGCTCGCGCTCCGCGCGCAGGCCGTCGGTGACCAGAGAAAAATCGATGTCGCGTCCGCCCGCCGCTGCCGAGGCGGCGCGAACCGAGGCGAATTGGTCCTGGTAAATCGCGTGCGTATCGTGCAACAGGCGGCCGATCAACGTGGATTTTCCGTCGTCGACGCTGCCCATGGTCAGAAAGCGCAGCAGGGTCACTAGAAGTATCCCTCGCGCTTCTTGATCTCCATGGACCCGTCCTGATCGTGATCGATGATGCGATTTTCGCGCTCCGATCGCACCGCCTGCTCGATCTCGCCGATGATTTTTTCAATCGTGTCGGCAGTCGATCGCACCGCGCCGGTGCAATACGTGCACCCCAACGTGCGCATGCGGCACATGACGATTTCGGTGCGCTCGCCGGCGCGAAGCGGCGGATTGTGCTCGACCGGAATCAGCATTCCGTCGCGCACGAGCACCTCGCGCGGTTTGGCGAAATATAACGGAACCACCGGAATTTCTTCGCGCTGAATGTAGCGCCAGACGTCGAGTTCGGTCCAGTTGGAAAGCGGAAACACGCGCATCGATTCGCCGGATTCGATGCGGCCGTTGTAAAGATTCCAAAGCTCGGGACGCTGGTCACGGGGATTCCATTGACCGAAAGCGTCGCGGAATGAATAAATTCGCTCTTTGGCTCGCGACCGTTCTTCCTCGCGGCGTGCTCCGCCGATTGCGGCGTCGATGCGATGCCGTTTCAAAGCGTCGAGCAAAGCCCGCGTCTTCAGCAGCCCGCAACATTTGGATGTACCGAGCCGGAATGGATTGGCGCCATCCTCGATCGCCTGCATATTGGTGTGCACGATCAGCGGCAGATTCAGTTCGCGGGCGAGGTTGTCGCGAAACTCGATCATCTCGCGAAATTTGAAAGTCGTATCGACATGCAGCAGCGTGAACGGAATGCGCGCCGGCGCGAAGGCCTTCTGCGCGAGCCGCAACAGCACGGACGAATCTTTGCCGATCGAGTAGAGCAGCGCAGGCCGCGAAAATTCGGCGGCCACTTCGCGCAGGATATGAATGCTCTCAGCCTCGAGCAAATCCACCGGCTGAAGGCTGAAATTTTCCGGGTTGGGCATCGCGAGATAAGAAGAGGAACAACGGAACTGCGTCGCTGTGCCGTTAGAATCCAGTATAACCGGCGGGCTCCATGCCTGTGCCGGCGGCGCGCATGACCCACGGCGCGAGCGAGCCGGGCTATAGTAAATGGCTGATGAAACTTCTTCCGGCCCTGCTTGTGTTTCTGGCTCCCGCTTTCGCGGCCCCTCCGACGCCCGAGAGCCATTTCGGCCATAAGATCGGCGTCGACAACGAGCTGCTCGATTGGGACAAAGTCGTCACCTATTTTCAGGCGCTGGCGAGTTCGAGCGACCGGCTCAAGTTTCTCGAGCTCGGCAAGACGGTGGAGGGACGAACGCAGATCGCCGCCGTCATTTCTTCGCCGGCGAATCTCAAAAATCTGGAACATTTTCGTCAAATCCAGATGCGCCTTTCCGATCCGCGGCAAACCAACGAGGCCGAAGCCGCGCGACTGGCGCTCGAGGGCAAGATGATCGTGATGATCACCTGCTCGATTCATGCGACCGAGGTCGCCTCGACGCACACCGCGGTCGAGTTCGCCTATCGCCTGCTCACAGACGATACCAACCCGAAGTTCAAGGCGATTCTCGACAACGTGATCCTGTTGCTGGAGCCGTCGCAGGACCCGGATGGCGTCGATATCGTGACGCGCTGGTATCGCAAAACGCGCGGCACGCCGTGGGATGGGACGGGACCGCCGGAGCTGTATCAACATTACGTCGGCCACGACGACAATCGCGACTGGTACATTTTCACGCAACCGGAAACGCGCAACACGGCGACGCTGGAAAACCGGTGGCATCCCGAGATCGTCTACGACGTGCATCAGATGGGCGCGAACACCGCGCGCATTTTCGTTCCGCCGTGGATGGATCCGGTCGATCCCAACATCGATCCGATTCTCGCCAGCATCTGCAACATGATCGGCACAGGCATGGCCACCGATATCGCGGCGGCCGGCAAAACCGGAATCGCGATGAACGCGATGTACGATTTCTGGTCGCCCGCGCGCCAGTATCAGGCCTATCACGGAGGCGCGCGCATCCTGACCGAATCGGCCAGCGCGAAACTGGCCACGCCGATCACGATCACGCCCGACGACATAACCAGCAACGCGCTCGGCTACGATCCGCGCGAGCGGAGCTGGAATTATCTGGACCCATGGATGTCGGGCGTCTGGCATCTGCGCGACATCATCGATTATCAGGAGATCGCGTGGGAGTCGCTGCTGTATCAAGCGGCGGTGCGGCGCACGGATTTTCTGCATTATTTTTACGAAATCAACAAGCACAACGTGGAGCGGCCGGCGCCGAACGCGTTCGTGATTCCGGCGGCGCAGCGCGATCCGGGCGCGTCGAAAAAAATGCTGGAGACGCTGGCCTTCGGCGACACCGAAATCGAGCGGGCGTCGGAAAATTTCACCGCCGATGGCCGGCAATACGCGGCCGGCACGTACGTCGTCAGCATGCACCAGCCGTTTTCGGGGTGGGCCAAGACGCTGCTGGAGCGGCAGGATTATCCGGATCTGCGGCTGTATCCCGGCGGTCCGCCGAAGCGTCCTTATGATGTGACCGCGCAGACCCTGCCGATGCAGATGGGCGTCGACGTGGTCACCGTGAAGGATTCGTTCCACGCGTCATTGAAGCCGGCTACGCAGTTTGCGTTTACGCTGGATCATCCGGTTCCTTCCGGAGCGATGGCGGCGTCCAACGTCGATTCCTGGAAAGATGTCGCGAAAATCTGGAAATCCGGCAAGCCGGTGTATCGCGACGCGTCGACGGGCGACTTCTTTCGATCGGCGGGAAACGGCCGCAAAGAGATCAAAGCGCCGCGCATCGGGATTTTTCAAAACTATCTTTCGACGATGGACGAAGGCTGGACGCGATGGCTGCTCGATGATTTCGGATTCGCATTCGCGACGATGCACAACGCCGACGTGCAAGCCGGAAATCTGCGGCCGCAATTCGACGTGATCATTCTTCCCGATCAAGCGGCGCAGCAAATCGCGAACGGCCATGCGGCGGGATCGATGCCGCCCGAATACTGCGGCGGGCTGGGCGATAAAGGCGCGTCGGCGCTCAAGGAATTTATCGCGCAGGGCGGCACGCTGATCCTGTTGAATCACGCCTCCGATTACGCCACGCAATTTCTCGGCGTGAAAGCGGCGAACGTGTTGCGCGGCGTCGCCCCGAAGGATTTTTATTCGCCCGGCTCGCTGCTCAACGTTTCGCTCGACACGAACAGTCCGCTTGCGTACGGCATGCCCGCAGAGATCACCATCTGGAGCGAGCAGAGTCCGGGATGGGATGCGCAGGAGGGCCACACGGTCGCGCGCTATCCGGCTTCCGGACTGCTCGCATCGGGATGGCTGCTCGGTGAAAAATATCTCGCGGGAAAATCCGCGCTGCTCGACGTGACGATGGGGCAGGGCCACGCGATTTTGTTCGGGATGCGCCCGCAGTATCGCGGCCAGAGCTATCAGAATTTCAAAATGTTGTTCAATGCGCTGACTGCGTACGAGCAGTAGCCACGAATCGCGCGATGCGGTCGAGCACGGCTTCGGGTTGATCGCGATGCGGCGAGTGGCCGCAGGCGTCAAGCGACAGCACCTCGGACTGAACGCGCGATGCGATCGCCGCGATTTGGTGGGCGCCGCCATACTCGTCGTTCTCGCCTTGAATCATCAGAACGGGGCAACGGATCGAGTCGAGATAGGCCTCGATGTTCCATGACCGGAATCGCGGATCGAGCCAGATCTCCTGCCAGGCTCGAAAGGTGTCGTCAGGCCAGGCGTGATGCCGCGCCAGACGTCGCCCGAGATCCGTGGTTTGGTAGGCGAGCCTGGTCCGGCGAATGCCGTCGAGTGCGAAGTCTTCCACGAAAACGTGCGGCGCCTCGAGAATCAGCGCGCGCGGCGAATCGGGATATTTTCCGGCGTAAATCAGCGCGATGGAGGCTCCATCGCTGTGGCCGAGCAGAATGGGATGCTCGATTGCGGCCTCCGCGAGCAGTTCCGGGAGGGCCACCTCGGCTTCGCGATGCAGATAATCGACGCCGCGCTTTCCCGCGAGCCGCTCCGAATTTCCGTGACCGTAGCGCGAATACGCGAAAACGCCGCAGCCCGTTCGGGCCGCGAGGCGATCGGGGAAGTCCCTCCACATCGAGATGGAGCCGAGCCCTTCGTGCAGCATTACGATGCTCGGTTTTCCGGTTACGGGCGGTGCGATCCACTGCGCTTCAATGCGTTTTCCGTCGACGATGTACACCTCCTAAAGATACAATCAGGAGGATGATTCACGAGATTCTCCCGGTGGGCATGTTGCAATGCAACTGCTCGATCTTCGGCGATGAAACGTCGCGCGAGGCCATCGTGATCGATCCCGGAGACAATATCGGCAAGATTGTCGCCCTGCTCGAAAAGCACGCCCTGAAAGTGAAGGCGATCGTCATCACGCACGCGCATATCGATCACATCGGCGGCGCGGCGAGATTGAAAACCATCACCGGCGCGCCCGTTTACATGAACGAGAACGACCAGGCGCTGTACGATCATCTCGACGTGCAGGCCGGTTGGCTCGGCATGAAGACGCCGGCGCGGACCGAGATCGATACGAACGTTCGCGAGGGCGATTCGCTGAAGCTTGGCGGCGCCGACTTCCGGGTGCTCGATACGCCAGGCCACACGCAGGGCAGCATTTCGTTGTGGATTCCGGCGGAAAACAAGCTGGTCGCCGGCGACACTCTGTTTCGAGACAGCGTCGGGCGCACCGATCTGCCCGGCGGCGACGGCCGGCAGATTCTCGAGTCGATCCACTCGAAGCTGCTGACGCTGCCCGAAGACGCGACGGTGATTCCAGGCCACGGACCGAACACCACCATCGGCCGCGAAAAAGAATTCAATCCGTTTCTTTAATCCAAAAAGATCTCAAGCGTTTTCAGAATTTTTGCGATTTCACCCGGCCGGCGCGAGCGCGGGGCGCGGTTATCCTTCTCACGGGGGATTTATGAGCTTTGATCTGGCGCAAACGCCGACGGTAGAAGCGGTTTGGACCGTCGATGAAGCGCTCCTCACGCAGGATTTACGGGCGCGTGTCGAGGAATCGATTCGAATGGCGGACGAGTCGACGGAAGTGACCGCGGCGATGGAAGCGCAGAGCATCGCCATCGAGAAGCTGGCGCGATTGCGAAAAGCCGAACGCAGCTTGAGCGCGTTTGCGAAGGAATCGCGCGAACGGGCGGCGGCGAAGGCCAAGGGACTGCTGGATACGATCATCGAATCGGCCGCGGACAACGCCAAGCCGGAGTTCGCGAAACTCAGCGAAGTGGCCACCATCGAGAATCAGAACCGCTACGCGATGCGGGCCATCGAACGAATGGTGGAACACCTGATTCCGTTGGCGCAGATCGGGAGCCTGCGCGAGGAATCGCACGCGTTGATGACCCGGGCGCGAGTGATCGAGCGGATCGCGCAGGATCGCGCGGAAAAAGTGCTCGGCAAGCTGCGCGACGCGGTGAGCGATGAGATCGTGCTGCCGGTGGACATGTCGAAAGGCGTGGCCGGAGCGTTGATCGCGCACGCGGTGGAGCTGAAGCGATGCGCCGTGCAGATTTCCACGAACGCAGACGAGCTCGAACGCGCTTACGAGCGGCGCAGAACGGAGGAGCGGCAATGAGCATGACCGCGCATTTCAACAAACTGGTGAAAGATCTGGATCAGAAGACGCTCGAGGAGCTGCGGCGTTCGGTCGCCTCGGAGATGGAAGGGCGGCGCCGCAAAACCAGCATCAAGATCGCCGACATCCATCCGGGCATGAGCGAGGAAGACAAGGAACGCGCGGCCGAGGAGATCGCGCGCGTGCTCGAAGGAGACCGCGGATGAGGGATTTCATGCAGTATTGGCGGGAAATCCGCGCGATTCAAAGCACGCTCCCCGATTTCGTCTGGCTGGTCAGCTTGGAGGACGCGGTGAGCCGGCTGGTGGGCGGATGCATCGTCGAAGTGGCGGCGGCGCTGGCTGCGCGGCTGCTTCACGCCAAATCGCATCGCCTGGCTACAGCGGAAGAGGTCGCCGGGATGCACGCCCGTGAGAAACAGGCGAAGCTCGAAGCGGCGCAAGAGAATCTGAAGTGCCGCGGGATCGCGATCGTGGAAGTGAAATGAGATTATTGCTTGCCGCGAGCGCCGCGAGCCGGTTGCGAGACATCGACGCCGGCGGATTTCAAAGCCGGCTGCGCACTGACGTAATCGAGCTGGGGCGCCAGTTTGCGCACGCCTTCGAAGATAAAAAAGCGGAGCGATTCCTCCATGCCGACGCGTCCGGCGGAGACGCCGCGATCCTTCAAGGCCTGCGCGATTTTCGCGAACGGACTTTCGTCCTCCTGCCAGATGCGGATGTCGCTTCCGACGTGAATCAGCTCGCGGGCGCGCATTTCCTCAAATCCGGGAAGGACGTAGACGGGTTCGCCTTGCGCGGGAAGCACCACTGAAAACGTGCGCTCGCTGCGCCCCCAGCGAACGCCGGTGAGATACTGCATGGCGGGGCCGGGCTCGAGCACAATCGCCTGAAGACCGAACTCCTTCATCGCTTCCTGAGTTTTTGCGATGCGGGCCCGATAGGTGGTTTCGGAAATTTCAGCTTGGGGCATTTTTGAGATCCTCATCCGAACGGCTGATCGATGGCGGGGCTTGGTTTGCTGAACATCCGGGGGCCGTCTTCGGTGATGTACATGCAATCTTCCAAACGCACGCCGAATTCGCCGTAGATGGCGATGGTCGGCTCATCCGAAAAACACATGCCGGGCCGGATGCGCGTCTGGTTTCCGCGGACGAGGTAGGTCCATTCGTGGCCATCGAGACCGATGCCGTGGCCGGTGCGATGCGGCAGGCCGGGAACTTTATAATCGGGACCGAAACCGGCATCGGTGATCACTTTTCGCGCGGCGGCATCGACCGATTCGCAGGTGGCGCCCACCTTGGCTGCGGCAAACGCGGCATCCTGCGCCTTGCGCTCCAGATTCCAGATCTCGCGCTGGCGCGCGGTCGGCTTTCCGAACACGGTGGTGCGCGTGATGTCGGATTGGTAGCCTTCGACCGAGCATCCGTCGTCGATCAGCACCATGTCGCCTTCGCGCAGTTGCTGCGGCTGAATGCTGCCGTGCGGGAACGCGGTATATTTTCCGAAAATCGCCATCGCGTTTCCCGCGACGCCGAGGGCGTGATACGCCGCCGCAATGTTCGCGCTCAAATCCTGCTGCGTCATTCCTTCTTGAAGATGGGCGAGCGCGACTTTGTAGGCCGCGATGGTGATATCGCTCGCGCGCTGCATCAAAGCGATCTCAGAGGGCGATTTGATCATGCGGCATCCGGCGGTAACCGTGTCGGCGCTGACGAATTCGGCGGAGGGAGCCTGATGGCGCAGGCCGTCGAACACGGCGAATCGCGCACGTTCTTCGATTCCGATGCGGCCGATGCCGCGATCCTTCAAAAACTGGGCAGCGATTCCATATGCGTCCGCGTCGGTCTTCGCTGCGCGGACATCGGTGATCAGGCGGGCGGAGGAATGCGCGTTATCGGGAACGATGAATGCACCTTCGCCGCGGGCCGGGAGAATCAAGCCGAACCAACGGTCGCCCGCGATGCCGCGCGTGCCGGTGAAGTAATACATACTGGTTCCGGATTCCAAAACAATCGCGTCGATTTTGTTTTCCATCATCAGGCGCTGCGCCTTGGCGATGCGCGCGCGGCGCTCCCCCTCGGTGATCGGCTGGATTCCATCCGTCATCGGCTTGAGATTGCGCAGCGCATCGGAGAAACCGGACTGCGCGCGGCCGAGTTGCGTCGCGCCCGCCGCGGCGGTAACCAGAAACGTCCTGCGATTCATACTTGCCCCCAAATGTCGCCGACGGTGAACCCGTTCGGGAAAGGATCGTCGGGATCGACGACGTACTGCGCAAAGCCGGTGATCCAGGCGCGGCCGGAAAGCTGGGGAACCACGGCCGCGTAATCGCCGGCGCGCGCAGGTTCGATCAGGCGTCCGGTAAACGTGGTCCC
>DATHCE010000151.1:0-14524 GCA_035319685.1 Bryobacteraceae bacterium
TCATCGTAAGCTTTTAGCATAGGGTCGCGGCAACGCCACGATTAACAGGCTCATCGCAGAGGAGCAAAGAGCGCGAGGAAACTGAACTCATCCACTCACAATGTAAGGCGGCGAACAAAAGCCATATTCACGACTTCCACATAGCCGTGCGCAACACCAAGAACGGCACAGTTGCACAGTAGACAGTCTTTCGTATCCACAATGCTTTCCAAGGCTGGTGCCAGGAAAATTCGTAAGTTGCGTTGAGTTCCAACCTGCTCCGCTGCCGTTTTAGCCGCTTGCCTAGATCGTACCGAAACCAAAAAGAGCGAGACACGAACCAGTCCCCGATTCGAGAAGGTAAGCTCCGGCGACCTCTTGATGGGAAAGCATTGGGTTGCGGTAAACTGACGCGGGACGGTAAAAGACATTGCTCGCCGCCACCCGGCGTGTCTATGAAAGGTCCTACACGATGGTCGTTTCTCATGCTTCTACTATGATACGCCGATTGATTCTCGCTGGCCCTATCAAACCCCGCCCTAGAATTCCATCTAAACGTTGTCAAGCAGTTCACGCCTTTGATATTCTCGGAGAGCGCTGAGGGGTCGACGGACCTGACACGCCCATACGCGGAATACGGTCGGGCGGTCGCCTACTACTGGCCATGGCTAAAAGGCCTTGGGTTGCTGTGGGTAGCTATGGTTGCGCTACGCGTGCGAGATGCACGGTTTCGTAGCAAGTCCTTTGAATATATCGGTTTAGCGTGCTCCAGTTTGTCTGACCCCAAATGGTTGGGGGGAGGAGTCTTATTGTGGCTGTACGCACTTGGCTGGTTTGTCCGTTATGCGTTCAACGACAAGCTGAGTGACAATGCAGGAACCGCGCTGTTTACGATTTTGGGCCTCCTCGCAGGCATTACAGTGCTCGGGCTTCCGATCGCTGCCTGCATAGCTGTTATCTGTACCGTCTTCGTAGTTGCCGCGACAGTCGGTGCTGTTGCGATTTGGCCGTTTGCGTATTGGCCGCGCGGTGTCCGGCATGCAAAGCGCTCGCATCATCCCGAAACGGGCCCGCCATGAACGGTGTCATCCAATGTGCAAGTGCTCATAGGCCCGAAACAAATAAGGCGCATCCTGCCGCGTCCCGAAACTTAACCTTTGTGCAACGTGCCGCAAAGGGCCCTTTGTGGGACTCACGGTAAGTCAAGCCGGTAATACCGCGGGTCCCGCTCATCCGGCCGTATAACGCCCAAACCATCAAGCTGCGCGGCAGGACGCAGGGAAAACGGCTCAGAGTTCCCCAACCGACCCGCCTGTAAAAAAGTTTACCGGCCGTTCATCTTCAGGATCATGATGTCGCCCATTCCGACCTTCAGATCCAGCTTCTGCCTGGCCTCGGATCGGGACGCGAAGCTCTCGCCGAACAGATGGCGCCGATGCGCGTCGCCCGCAAAATCCGAATAGACCGTGCCGAAACGGCAATCTGCGTCGATCGCGTAGTGGCCCTCCGCCGGCAGCCGCAGAAGAATCGGGCCGTACCGGCTGACGGCGCGAATGTCACCCGTGACGCCGGTGATATTCACTTCGCCATGATCGTGATCGATGTCGAGCCGCGCCGCCCTGGGAACTTTGATCGAATACTCACGATCGACATCGTCCCCGTCCGGCGTGGGGTGAAAGATTCCATGATGCTCGCGGCCCAGGGTAATCACAACCGCATTTCCCTCGCGGGCCATGGTCAAAATACCAGCGCTGGCATCGCCCGGCTTCATCTCGCGTCCTGCGAATGAAAATCTGGTCTTGGTCAACTCGACGGCCGGTTGATCCCATCCTTCTATAGTCAGTTCGCCGAACGAGTAGACGATGCGAACAACGCCCTCGGCGGAAAACTCCATGCTGCGCTTGTCAGAAACGCTTGTGGTGGGCTTGGAATCATCCGCGAAAATCGGGAGGATCAGGGCGAGGAAGACAAGTAGTTGCTTCATGAGAAAAAAATCGAGCCGGCGCCACTAGTTTGTATCCCATTAGGGGGATCAAATGGTCAGGCTTATCCTAATTCTAGTCGCGGTCACCGCCGCCTCAGGCCAATCGCCCGAATACGGCGCGCTCGAAAAAGCCTACCAGGCGCTGCGCACCAAGGACTACGATACCGCAATCGCCCGATTTGAGGAGGCGATCCGCGCAGCACCCGGTCGCGCCTCCATTCGCAAGGACCTGGCGTATACGCTTCTGAAAATCGGCGAGACCGAGCAGGCGCGCGATCAATTCGGGGAGGCGATGCGCCTGGACCCTGCGGACCAGCACGTCGCGCTCGAATACGCGTTCCTTTGTAACGACACCAGGCAGGTGGCCGAGGCGCGGCGCATCTTCGACCGATTGCGCAAGTCCGGCAACGCCACCGCCGCGCAGGCCTTCGAAAATATCGATGGTCCCCTGCGCGAAGGGATCGCCCGATGGCTGCAGGCCGTGGAATTGTCGCCCGAAAATTTCAGCGCCCATGAGGAATTGGCGAAACTCGCCGAACAGCGCGATGAAATCGATCTGGCCGCGATTCATTACGAAAAGGCGTGGCGCTTGCGGCCGGACCGTCGCGATCTGCTGCTCGCGTTGGGCCGCGTATGGAAACAGCAGCATCGCGAGGAAGACGCGATGGCGGCGTTGATCGCGGCCTCGCGCGGCCCCGAGCCGCGTATCGCCGAGCAGGCTCGCGAACTGCTTCCCCATCGATACCCGTATGTCTACGAATTTGAAAGAGCGTTGGCGCTCGATCCCGACAATGTCGATCTGCGCCGCGAGCTCGCCTACTTGCATCTCGAAATGGGCAACCGCGGCGCGGCGCAACAGCAGTTTCAGAAGATCGTCGAAAGCGCGCCGGACGATTTGCTGTCGGTCGCGCAGCTCGGATTTCTGAAACTGAAGGCGGGCGATACCGGGGGCGCGATGCCGCTGCTTCAGAAAGTGCTCGCCGGAGATGACGACGAACTGGCGGACCGCGTTCGCGTCGCCCTGAAAATGCCGCAGGTGCTGCGCCGCCGGCCGGAGGAGCCACGCGCGGCGGTGTCGAATCAGGCTCGCCATCTGGCCGAGCAGAGTCTCGAAAAAGGCTATCTCAAGGACGCGCTGAAGTATCTGCAAGTCGCCAATGAAAACGATCCGCTCGATTTCGACGTCATGCTGAAGCTGGGCTGGACCTACAATATTTTGAAAGACGATCGCGACGCCGTGCGCTGGTTCGATCTGGCGCGCCGCAGTCCCGATCCCAAAATCGCCGCCGAAGCCTCGCGCGCCTACAACAATCTGGAGCCGGATTTATCGCCCATCCGGACCACCGTCTGGGTCTTCCCGACGTTTTCGACTCGCTGGCACGACCTGTTCGCTTACGCGCAGGCGAAGACCGAGCTGCGCCTGCCGCACTGGTTCGTGCACCCTTACCTTTCCGTGCGCTTCGTCGGCGATACCCAAGGCGCGGTGTACCTGGCCAATATCGGACCCGAATATCTTTCCGAGCGCAGCGCCATTCTCGCCGCCGGCCTGGCCACGCAAACCTGGCACGGCGCGACCGGATGGTTTGAAGCCGGCGAAAGCCTTCGCTGGGCGCCCACCCTGAACGATCCGGGCCGCGTCGTGCCCGATTATCGCGGCGGAGTCTCGTACGCGAAAGGCGTCGGCAACCTGCTCTCTAACGGCGGTCACGGCCTGTTCGCCGAAACCAACGACGATGGCATTTTCGTCAGCCGCTTCGGCAACGATACGTTGCTGTATTCGCAGAATCGCGGCGGATACACGCTCAAATCGAGCGAAGGCTTCGGCGGATTTCACGCGCAGGCGTACTGGAACACAAACGTCACCGCCGACGCGCTCGGCCAATATTGGGCGAATTACGTCGAAACCGGCCCGGGCGTGCGATTCCGCTTCGAAAGCCTGCATCCCTCGCTGCTATTCAGCGTGAACCTGTTGCGCGGCGCGTATCTGATCAATCAAGGCAATCCGCGCGGTCCCACTTTCTACGACGTCCGCGTGGGGGTCTGGTATGCGTTCTCGAAATAAATTGCTGTTCGTGCTGTGCGCTCCTTTGTGCGTTGCGAGCACCTTCTCTTTTCACGTCATGGGCGACGACCCCGGATCGTGGCCCGCCGTGCTCTCTTCCCTGGGACTGATCGACGATGCCGAAACCGGCGCCGGCGTGGTCGTCGCGCCGTCCGGCACCGATGTTCCGGCCGCCGAATGGACCGCGCGCGTCGATCGCGGCGCCATCCTCGTGCTCGAAGGCGAGTCTCCGCTCGCCGCCGCTTTCGGATTCCATCCCTCCTCGAAACCGCACATCGTCGCCCGCAGCGTGGAGGACGTTCACGCGCCCAAGCTCAGCATCATCTGGGAAAAGCCGCTCGATCTGCCGGTGTTCGATCTTCCCCAGGACGCCCGGATCTTCGCGCGGGAGCGCTGGACCGGCGCGCCGCTCCTGGCCGGATTCCGCCGCGGCTCAGGCGCGGTGCTGTGGATCGCCGCGCCGCCCGGCCCCCGCGGTTACGAACGTTTTCCTTACGTCCCGCAGGCGCTCGCCGATCTGGGCCTCGCGCCGCCGTTTCATTCCCGTCGACTGTGGGCTTTTTTTGATTCTTCCTATCGCTCCCGCGTCGATCTCGATTATTTCGCGGCGCGCTGGCGCCAGGCGGGCATCCACGCTCTGCACGTCGCCGCGTGGCATTACTGGGAACGCGATCCGGAAGCCGACCAATATCTGCGCAAGCTGATAGACGCCTGTCACCGCAACGCAATTTCGGTCTACGCGTGGTTCGAGCTTCCCCATGTCAGCGAAAAATTCTGGCTCGATCATCCCGAATGGCGCGAAAAAACCGCGCTTCTTCAGGACGCGCAGCTCGACTGGCGCAAATTGATCAACTTGACCAATCGCGACGCCTTCGCCGCGGTCGCAAGTGGCATGCGCGACCTCGCCGGCCGCTTCGATTGGGACGGCGTGAACCTGGCCGAGCTGTATTTCGAATCGCTCGAAGGCGCCGCCAATCCGGCGCGATTCACGCCCATGAATGACGACGTGCGCGCCGAATATCGCCGCGAATCCGGCATCGATCCGCTCGATTTATTCCGCACGCAGGATGCCGGCGGGCTCGGGAAATTTCTCGCCTTTCGCGCCTCGCTCGCCCGCCGCCAGCAGGCCGAATGGATCGCCGAGATCGAGGAAATCCGCAAAACCAAGCCGCAGCTCGACCTGGTTTTGACCCACGTCGACGATCGTTTCGATTCCACCATGCGCGACAAGATCGGCGCCGACGTTTCGCAGGTGCTGCCCATGCTCGCCCGGCACGATTTCACGTTCCTGATCGAAGATCCGGCCACCGTCTGGAATCTCGGCCCGCAGCGCTATCCGCAGATCGCGGAGCGTTATCGCCCGCTGACGCCCTTCCATGACAAGCTCGCCATCGACCTCAACATCGTCGAGCGCTATCAGGACGTGTATCCCACGAAACAACAAACCGGCACGGAATTGTTTCAACTGGTGCACACCGCCGCGGCCTCGTTTCCGCGCGTGGCTTTGTATTTTGAAAATTCGATTTTGGGCCAGGATTGGGCGTTGCTCGCCTCCGCCGCCTCCACCGTCGATCGCGTGCAGCGCACCGGCGCTAAGTTGGCGGTCGGCTCGGCGCGCGGCGTGTCCGTCGACTGGCAAGGTCCCGCGATGGTGGATGGCCGTTTGTGGCCGGTCTTGAATGACGCCTCCGTCCTTCTGCCGCCCGGCTCCCACGCGATCGAGCCTGCTCCGCAACCTCCGCCCTTGCGACTGCTCGATTTCAACGGCGACCTGAAATCAGCGGCCGTGGTTTCCCGCGGCATCGAGATCGCCTATCAGAGCAGCGCGCGGGCGATGGCGAAACTCGAGCATCCCATTCAACACATCGAAATCGACGGCGTCGCAGCGCAGCCGGAGATGACCGGCAGCGTGCTCATTCTCCCGCGCGGCCAGCACCTGGTGACCATCCTCATCCCTTCCCCAGATAGAAGAACCGAGCGATAAACAGCGCCGCCAGCACATACACCAGCCAGTGCGTGGTGCGAAATTCGCCCCGCAGGATTTTCAGCAGCGCATACGCCGTGAAGCCGAACGCCAGCCCGTTGGCGATGCTGAACGTCAGCGGAATCGTCACCAGCGTGAGAAACGCCGGGATCGCCACCGCCGGGTCTTTCCACGCGATCTCGCCGATCTGCGACATCATCAGCGAACCCACCACGATCAGCGCGGGTGCGGTCGCCGCGACGGGAACCGCGCCCACCACCGGCGCGATGAACAGCGCAACGAGGAACAGCAAACCGGTCACGATCGCGGTCACCCCGCTGCGCCCACCCGCCACCACCCCCGCCGCGCTTTCGATATAACTCACCACCGTCGACGTTCCGGCGAGCGAACCCGCAAGGGTCGCCGTCGCGTCCGCAAACAGAATCCGGTTGAGCCGTGGAATGCGATTCGCTTCATCGAACAATCCGGCCTTCTTGCCCACCCCCACCAGCGTTCCGACGTTGTCGAACAGATCGACGAATAAAAACACGAAAACAATTTCGACGAACCCGAGCCTCCAAGCCCCGCGCACATCCAGTTTGCCCGCTGTCGCCGAGATATCGGAAAGATGATACGTGCCGGGCGTCCAGTGCACCAATCCGAACACAACGCCGGCGAGCGTCGTCGCCAGAATCCCGATCAGCATGGCGCCGTGCACCCGCCAGGCGAGCAGCGCGGCAATCAGCAAGAGCCCGAAAATTGCGAGCAGCGTATTCCGGTCGCGCAGATTCCCGATCGTGACCAGCGTCGCCTGGCTGGACGTAATGATCCCCGCGTTCTTCAACCCGATCATCGCGATGAACAGGCCGATGCCTCCCGCGACCGCGGCATACAACTCGCCCGGAATCGCTTCGACGATCAATTGCCGGACGCCAACCAACGTCAGGATCAGAAAGGCGACGCCGGAGATGAATACGGCGCCCAGCGCGGCCTGCCAGGCGACGCCCATCCCTTTGACGACGGTGTAGGTGAAATACGCGTTCAGCCCCATCCCCGGCGCGAGCGCAATCGGGTACCGCGCGAAAACCCCCATCGCGAAGCTGCCGAACGCCGCGCAGAAACACGTCGCCGCTACCACGGCCTGGAACGGCATCCCCGCTTCGTGCAGGATCGACGGATTCACGAAGACGATGTACGCCATGGTGACGAACGTGGTCGCCCCAGCCACAATCTCCGTGCGCCAGTTGGTATGGAGCCGGTCGAATTCGAAATATCGCTCGAGTGTGGAAAGCATGGATTACCGTATTAGCCTGCGCGCACGCTCGAAGACCGCCCGCAGCATCTCCGCCGTCAGTTTCCCCGTCGAAGTGTTCTGCTGGCTGGGATGATAAGAACTGATCAGCACCGGGGAATCCGGCGCGATGAGGTGCTCGCGATCGTGGCCGAACGCGAACCCGGCGCGGCTGCGGATGATTCCCCGATCGCGCAAAATCCCGAGATAGGTGTCGAACGCGATCTTGCCCAAAGCGACCACCACGCGAAGTTTTTTGAGCAGATCGATCTCGCGTTCCAGGTACGGCCGGCAGTTGCGAAATTCCTGCGGGTTCGGCTTATTACCGGGAGGCGCGCAGCGCACCGCGGCGTTGATGTACGCTCCATTGAGCTTCATCCCGTCGTCGCGCGAAACGCTCGCCGGCTGCGACGCGAACCCGGTCTCATATAATGCGCGATATAAAAAATCCCCCGATCGATCGCCTGTGAACACGCGCCCCGTGCGATTGCCGCCATGCGCCGCCGGAGCAAGACCGATCACCAGCATCCGCGCCTGCGGGTCGCCAAAGCCCGGCACCGGCTTGCCCCAATAGACCCAATCGAGATACGCGCGCCGTTTGATTTCCGCGACGCGCGTCGAATATTCGCGAAGCCGTGGGCAGCGCTCGCAGGCGATGACTTCGCGCGTCAGGCTTTCGAACTTGGTCAAGACCGTATTTTCGTATAATCTGCGCATGCGGATGATTACGCTTCTCCTGGTGGCTGCCTCGCTGGTCGCGCAAGATTCCGAAACGCAAGCCCGCCACGCCATGGACGAATTCATGAAAGCCTTCAACGCGCGCGATCCCGCCGCCTGGGCCGCGACGCTCAACTATCCGCACGTCCGTTTCGCGGGCGATCAGGTCCGGGTCTACAACACGGCCGAAGAATTTGCTCGCGAGAATCGCGACTATCCGGCGAGGCTCGCTCCCTGGGATCACAGCGCCTGGGAAGAAATGAAAGTGATCCAGAGCGGACCCGGCAAAGTCCATTTTGCCGTGATTTTCGTTCGTTTCGATGCGAATGGCAAGGAAATCGGCAGGTTTCCATCGCTCTATATCGTGACGCTGGCCCATGGCCATTGGGGCGTGCAGGGCCGGTCGAGTTACGCGCCCTGATCGAACCCGGGAAAAAATTCTCTATCACGCGCGGCGCTCCATTCGGCATAATGTATTTCACCCGGTCGTGGTCAGAAACTGATGGGCGCACCATTCACCGATACCCAAGGCCGCCTCTTCGCTTCGATGGACGCGAAGGCTCGCGACGTCGTCGAGAGGCGTTTCGGCGTCAAGCTGAATTCCTCGCAATCCTCCGAGCGTCATCAGGCCGCCTGGGACGTCTATCAGAACGCGACCGTTAAAATCGTCAAGGCGATCACCGGCGGATCACGCATCGAGGACGGCCAGGGCTACGCCGCGACCATCGCCCGCAACAGTTGCCGGGATTATTGGCGGATGCACAATCCCGGATGGGCCGATCTCAAAGGACGTTTGAGCCGCTTCTTTCGCAAGCAGCCGGCCTACGGCCTCTGGGAGATCGACGCGCAGCTCGGATGGATCTGCGGTCCGGCGGGCTGGAAAGGACGAAACATCGCCGACGGCAGCCGCGTCAGCGCCCTGCTCGAATCTCCGCGCCATATTCGCTCGAGCGCGCTTCCCAAGGTCGAGGTGGTCGAGCAGCTCGACGCTCCCGCCTGGGACAAACTCCTGCAAGGCGCCTTCGAGTATCTCGACGGCCCCGTTCGGCTCGACGAGCTGGTTTCGATCATCGGCGTCCTGTTCGGCGTCCGGGGATCGAGGGAAATGGCCTTCGATGAGCTCGCTCCCGGCGATGACGAGGGCCGGACTTGGGACCCTCCGGCGCCCGAGCCGCGTCCCGACGTCCAACTGGCCATTCGCGAACAGCTCATCAAGCTTTGGAACGAATTGAAAACAATGCCCAAACGATGGATTTGGCCGTTTTTGCTGAATCCTCCCATGATGAAAGGCGCGCAGGCCCGAAAGCCGCGCGGGGCAGGCCTGGACGAGCAGGATCGCGGGGAAATCGCGGTGTTTATCTCTAATGGCATCGCGACCGTCGCGCAACTTGAAGCATTGATTGGATTTACTGAGCCGCATTACATTGTTTTATGGCGCGAGCTGAACATCATCAGCCGTGGCGGTCCGCCACTCGATGCGATTCCCGACCCTCATTTGCGATTCGCGACCATCTGGAACCTGTTGCCGATCGAGGATGACGTAATCGCCCGCGTGATGGGGCTCGAATCAGCGCAGAAAGTCATTAATTTGAGGATGGTAGCGAAAAATCATCTGGCCAAGGCGCTGATCGAATCCGGAATTCCCGAAAAAAAACGCAGTGCCTACTAATTTGACCCGTCCCGGTTCGCCGGCGTGTGGTGGAGGCGGATATGTCGAAGCATCTTAGCCGCGAACAACTCGAAAAATACACCCGTCGCGAGCTTCAGCCCGGCGAGCTGATCGCCGTCGACGGTCATCTGACCGGCTGCGAAGACTGCCGCAAAGAGCTGGCCGAGTTAGTATCCCCGGCCGATTCCATGCTTTCTGCGATCCGTCACGCAACCTCCGAACATCTGACCTACGAGCAGATGGACGCCTGGGTCGAGGACGAGCTCGATCAAAGCGAGCGGGAACTGGTGTCCGCGCATATCGATCTGTGTCTGCCATGTACCCGGCAATTAAAGGCTTACGAGTCCTACGCGCCGGTGATGAGCGCGCCGATCGCGCCCCCGGCCTCGCCCGCGCACTCTTTCGCCGACCGGATTCGCGCCTGGTTCCGGATTCCGCAAGTGGCGATGGGCGCGGCAGCCGTCGCTATCGCTTTGATTCTAGGGCCAATAATCTTATTGAACGGGCCGAACAAGACCGATTCGGCAAGCCTCGCGCAGCTCGATCAACTGCCCACCTCGATTCAGGCCGGTGCTCGCGCCGTGGTCGCCGCGAAATCCGTCGAGCGGCCCGAAGCCCTGGCCGGTCTCGCCCCGAATGCCGATCCCGATCTCTCGTATCCCGTTTCCGAGGTCGTGGAGGAGCGCCAGCCGATTCTGCACTGGAACTCGTTCGGCGGCGCTTACGATGTCGCGCTATTTGATTCCGAGCATCGCGAAGTCGCGCAGGCTTCAGGACTCAACGACAATCACTGGCTGGTTCCGATGCAGCTCACCCGCGGCGCGGTGTATATATGGGAGGTCCGCGCCGCGGGTCAATCGAAATCCGCTTCGTTCCGGGTGCTCGATTCGGCCGATGAAGCGCAGCTCACCGAAGTGCGCAACGCGAAAGTCGGGTCGCTGGCGCTGGGCGCGGTGGCGCAGCAACTGGGATTGTTGTCGCTCGCCCAAAGCGAATTTCGCGAGCTCGCCAAAGAGCAGCCCAAATCGAAGGAAGCCGAAAAATTACTGAACAACGTGAATTCGCTGCGAGGGCGGTAAAGCCGCCCTCCGGTTATTTCAGTTCGACAATGGTCGCGCCGGAGCCGCCCTGTTCGGGCTCAGCGGAGTAGAATTTCTCCACGTGCGGATTCTGCTTGAGCAGATCCGCGATGGCGCGCTTCAGGATTCCCATTCCATGGCCATGCACGATGCGGACCCGTTCCACCTGCGCGAGCGCGGCGTTGTCCAGCATCTTATCCACGTGCTCGACTGCGGCTTCGGCGCGCTGCCCGATCACGTTGATCTCGCGGTACGATGCGTCGAAACTCGGGCCCTGATGGAAACCGAGATTCGGGCGCGCGGACGATCCGCCGGCAGGAAGAATCTCTTCAACGTCGCTTGAAGAGATCTGCATCTTGAGAAAACCCGCGTCCACTTCGAGCAAGTCGCCCGTGAGGAGACGGCGAACCGTCGCCGGTTGGCGAATCCCCTTGAGGCGTACTCGCGCGCCGGGTTCGAGCTTCAGCTTCGGCGCAGCGGCTGGCGCGGGAGCGGGCGCGATCGATTCCACGGCCTCCTGAAATTCGCGCTTGGTTTTGGCGACCTTCGCGCGAGCCTTCTGGCTCAGCTCGCCGATGGTCTCCTGCGCGCGCTGCTCGAATTCGGCCGCGAGCGTGGCGGCGCGCTGCTCCACTTCGCGAATTTTCGCGGCATATTTCTTCTCCCAATTCTGCTCGAGAGAGCGTTCGCGCGCGGCGACAGCCTGTTCGCGATCGGTCACGCTTTTCCGTTCCTGATCGAGCGAGTCGATCCGCGCATGCAGTTCCGAGAGGAAGCGCGAGACGTCGCGCTCGGCGTTGCTCATGCGCGATCGCGCGGAGTCGATCAGATGCGGATCGAGACCCAGGCGGCTGGCGATATCGAGACCGGCGGATTTTCCGGGTGCGCCGAGGCGTAAAACATAAGTTGGCTCTAAGGTCTCATCGTCGAACCCCATCGATCCGTTGCGGACGCCCGCGGTGGACGCGCCGTAAACCTTCATCGCCATAAGATGCGTGGAGGCGATGGTGAACGCGCCGCGATGATGAAATTCGTCGAGCGCGGCGACGCCGAGCGCCCCGCCTTCTTCCGGGTCGGTGGCCCGGCCGAGCTCATCGAGCAGCACCAGCGAATCCGGCGTGGCCTGTTCGAGCATCGATCGCAGCGCAAGGATGTGCGCCGAGAACGAACTGAGGCTTTGTTCGAGCGACTGATGATCGCCGATATCGGCGAGGACCTGGTCGAACAGCGGAAACTCGGCTTCGGCGGCGGGCACGGGCAATCCCGCGTGGGCCATCAGCGCGAGCAGGCCGGCGGTCTTCAGCGCGACCGTTTTTCCTCCCGTATTCGGCCCGCTGATGAGCAGCGTGTGCTCGCTTTCCTCGAGCGAAAACGAGAGGGGAACCACCGGTTTGTTCTGCTTCCGCAAAATATCTTCGAGCAGCGGATGGCGAGCGTCGCCTACGATCAGGCGCCGCTGATCCGGCGCGCTCAAACGCGGCACGGTGCATTGAAAATCGCGCGCGAACTCGGCTTTGGCGAACAGAAATTCCAGCTCTCCGAGCGCGGCCGCGGTCGCCGCGATTTCGACGGCGTGCGCGCGCAGGCGTGCGGTGAACTCGCGCAGAATCCGATGCACCTCGCGCAGCTCTTCTTCATGCAGGCGGACCAGCTCGTTATTCAGGTGGATGGTTTCGAGCGGCTCGACAAACAGCGTGTGGCCGCTGCCGCTGGCGCCGTGAATCACGCCGTCCACGCGGCGCTCGCGTCCCGTGACTACGGGAACCACGAAGCGATCGTTGCGAATGGTGACGAAATCTTCCTGCAGCGTCCCGTCTTCGTGATGCGCGCGCAGGAATCGTTCGAGCGATTCCTGAATCAGGTGGCGCTGCCGCTCCACTTCGCGGCGCATGCGCGCGAGCGCGACGCTGGCGTGATCGGCGACGGTGCCGTCGGGAAGAATTTTGCCGCGCAGGTCGTTGACCAGGTCGCGCAGATCGGCGATCGCCGAGGCATGCATGGCCAGCCTCGGAAATTTGTCGCGCGCCGCGAGCAGGATCGAGCGCGTCTCGGCGGCCATATCGAGCAGCCGGCCGAGCCCGAAAATTTCAGACGCGTCGAGCGTCGCTCCTTCGATGCGCAAACGCGCCAGCGCGGGACCCGGATCGGCCGCGTCGTCAAAACGGACGCGAATCGCCGCGCCGCGCGACGCCGGTTGCGGCTGCGAGGCCGTCCGCAGATATTCGATCGCCTCCGAAGTGTCGGAGAGCGAAGCGAGGATAGCGGCTCGATCGGACGCCGGTGCCATCGAAGCGAGCTCGCGCGCCCCCAGCGCACTCCGCACGTAGCGCCCGACCAGCGCGCGCAGCGCTTCGAATTCAAGTACGTTGTCTGCGTGCACGAAATGCCCTTTCGATCACTTCGAGCGTGCCTTCGGTGAGCTTGTACTCCCGCAGTTTGTAACGCTCGACCCATTCGGCGCGGCTGACGTCGTCGCCCGCGCGCAACTCGCCACCCACCACTTTACACACGAAGTCGATCAGCACGTAATGATATTCGATGCGGCCGGAGGCTTCGGGCCGGCTGGAGGCTTCGGGCTGGCTGGAGGCCTCGGGCCGGCTGGAGGCTTCGGGCCGGCCGGAGGCTTCCGGGATGATTCGCTCGAAAATTTCGAACATCGACGCGGGCTTGACGCGCAGAGCGGTTTCCTCGAAAACTTCACGCACGATCGCGGCTTGCAGACGCTCCCCGGTTTCGACCAATCCCCCGGGCAGCGACCAGTAGCCTTTGAGCGGTTCGCGTCCGCGCTCAACCAGCAGGATGCGGCTGCGGCGGAAAATCAATGCGCCGACGCCCAACAGCGGATGTTGCGGATAGCGGCGATTAATTCTGCAACGCCCCCTTCACGCCCATGCGCACGCGATACACGGTGGTGCGCGCGGTGATGAACAGCGTCTCCAGATCTTCGTCGCCGAAGGCGATGTTCGACGGAGTCTCAGTCAGCGCGATGCGCCCCAGCAGCTTCGCTTCGGGCGAGTACACCAGCACCACTTTCGCCGCGATGTACAGATTTCCGTTTTCATCGGTGCGGATGCCGTCGGGAACGCCCTCGATTTTGTCGATCACGACGCGATCGTTCGACGCGGCGCCGTTGTGATCGAGATCGAAGGCGTGAACCGAGCGCGCATCGGAATCGGTGACGTAGAGAATGCGGCCGTTAGGCGAGAGCGCGACGCCGTTCGGGCGCGTCTTCCATCGCGCGACCGCTTCGACCTCGCCTTTGGAAGTGAGATGAAACACGCCGTAAAAATCCAGCTCGCGATGATCTTCCTGATCGCCGAACGCCGGGTCGGTGAAATACACGTTGCCGTCGCGGCGCACCACGATGTCGTTCGGCGCGTTGAAGCGCTTGCCCTCGAAACGCGACGCGAGAACCTCGGTCTTGCCGTTTTTCGACGTGCGCGTGACGCGGCGTTCTCGAAATTCGCAGGTGTAGCGGCGGCCCTGCAAGTCGAACGCGTTGCCGATGGGGCCGCCTGGAACGGTGGCGAGATCGGAATCGCCTTTGCCGGGAACGAACTTGTGCAGTTTATTGGTGACGGTATCGCTGAACAACAGAAAGCCGTCGCGCGACCATGCCGGTCCCTCGCTATAGGTGAGGCCATTGGCGATTTTCTCGACGGTGATGTGGCTGAAGTCCTGAGCCGATAGAGCCGCGGCCGCGACGATGGCCGGCATCAAACTGAAAATGCGACGGTGCACCTATCTGCATGATACGCGGATCGCCGGCCTAGCGCAGTT
>DATHCE010000152.1:0-7109 GCA_035319685.1 Bryobacteraceae bacterium
CGCAAAACGGGTGGGCGCCGTACCCTTGGCGCTCCTATCGTCAAAACCGTGCAAAACGGGTGCGCGCCGCACCCTTGGCGCTCCTATCGTCAAACCGCGCAAAACGGGTGCCCGCCCCACCCTTTGCGCTTCTATCGCGAAACCGCGCAAAACGGGTGCGCGCCGCACCCTTTGCGCTCCTACCGCGAAACCGCGCAAAACGGGTGCGCGCCGCACCCTTTGCGCTCCTATCGTCAAACCGCGCAAAACGGGTACGCGCCGCACCCTTTGCGCTCCTATCACGAAACCGCGCAAAACGGGTGCGCGCCGCACCCTTGCGCTCCTATCGATCGAGCGCGGCGACGCCCGGCAGCTCAATTCCGGCCAGAAATTCGAGCGATGCGCCGCCGCCGGTCGAGATGTGCGAAATTTTATCGGCCACGCCGGCGGATTTGATCGCTTTTTCCGAATCGCCGCCCCCGACCAGGCTCAGCGCGCCCGAAATCGCCACGGCTTTCGCCAGCGCCACCGTGCCGCGGTCGAACGGCGGCGTTTCGAACACACCCATCGGCCCGTTCCAGATGATGGTTTGCGCCGACGCGATGGAATTTTCGTAAGCGCTGATGGTCTCCGGTCCGATGTCGAGGGCCATCATCCCATCCGGAATCCGCTCGACCACTTGAAACGCGGCATTGGGCTTGATTTCCGCCGCGACCACGTGATCCACCGGCAGCATCAACTTGTGCCCGGCTTCCGCCATCAGCTCGCGTGCCAGATCCAGCTTGTCCTCTTCGACCAGCGATTTTCCGGTCGCCTCGCCGCGCGCCTTCAAGAATGTATAAGCCATCGCGCCGCCGATCAGCAGCCGGTCAACGAACTTCATCAGGTTCCGAATCACCTCGATTTTGTCGGAAACCTTGGCTCCGCCGAGAATCGCGATACACGGCCGCGCCGGATTTTTCGTGACTTTATTTAAATATTCCAGCTCTTTATCCATCAAAAGACCGGCCGCCGCCTGTTTCACATAGGCGATCATCCCCACCGTCGAGGCGTGCGCGCGATGCGCCGATCCGAACGCGTCATTGATGTACACGTCGCACAAGGCGGCGAGTTTTTTTGAAAATTCCGGGTCATTTTTTTCTTCTTCCGGATGAAACCGCAGGTTCTCGAGCAGCAGCACCTCGCCCGGCTTCGGGAGCATCGCCTCGACCGCCGGCCCCACGCAATCCGGCGCCATCGCCACCGGCTTGTGAAGCAGTTCGCTGAGGCGCACGGCAACCGGAGCAAGGCTCATTTCCGGATTCGGCTTCCCCTTGGGCCGGCCCAGATGGCTCGCGAGAATCAAAGCCGCCCCGCGATCGAGCGCGTACTGAATACTCGGAAGCGACGCCTTGATGCGCTTGTCGCTGGTAATTTCCTTGCCTCCCTCAGCGAGCGGGACGTTGAAATCCACCCGCATGAAAACTCGTTTGCCATTTAAGTCCACATCTCGAATGGAAAGGGTGCTCATGTGTTGGGGTAAAGTCCTTTCTTGATTACAGGCCAAACGCCGGGCGATATTTCACCGGCAGCTTCATGGGCTTCCGGTCGCGATCGCAGAAAATATGCCTGGTTTCGCCGGTCGCGAGAATCCTCCGCGCCGATGCTTCCCGCACTTCATAGCCGAAGCGCAGCATCCGCGAATGGGCCGATTCGATCCACGTTTTGACGATCACTTCTTCATCGTAAAGCGCCGGCGAGACATACCGGCAACTCGCCTCCACGACCGCCAGCAGGATTCCGTCGTCGCGTTCCATGTCGCGGTAACGGACGCCGTGCGCGCGGCAAAACTCCACGCGGCCGATTTCCATCCAGACCAGATAGTTGGCGTGATATACGATGCCCATCTGGTCGGTCTCGGCGTAGCGTACTCGCAACTGGGTTTCGACCGGCGCCAGATGGGACATAAGGGAGAGATCAGCGATTATAGCAACCTCCTCGAAACCAAAGCGCGTGCGCGCAAGTCTGTTAGTATGAGCACGTGCGCATTCGAGTTTTATTTTTTGGCGTCCTCGGAGATATTGTGGGCTTGCGCGAGGACCAGATCGAAGTTCCCGAAGGGGCTCGTCTGGATTCGATTTTTGACCTGTACGGCAACCGTTTTCCGCGTTTACGGGATCTTTCGAGCAACGTCGTGGTCGCCTTGAACCAGCAGTTCGCCGATCGCAGCTCGATCGCGCGGGATGGCGACGAGGTGGCGCTGCTTCCGCCGGTCAGCGGGGGATCGGCCGTCTACACGCACCAGATCGAGTGTCCGGAAGGGGGCCATTTTTTCGCGCTCACCCGCGATCCCATCGACGGCGGATCGCTCGCGCGGCGCCTGCTGCGCGGCGAAGACGGCGCGTTCGTCAACTTCGAAGGCGTGGCGCGCAATAACACCAGGGGCCGCGCCACCCGGTATCTCGAATACGAGTGCTATGAGCCGATGGCGGTGAAGGTTATGGCCGGGCTCGGCGTCGAGATCGCCCGTTCCTTTGCCATCGGCCGCATCGCGATGGTGCATCGTCTGGGCCGCATCGCGATCGGAGAAACCAGCGTCGCCGTGGTGGTGACTGCGCCACATCGCAAGCCCGCATTCGAGGCCGCTCTCGAAGGCATCAATCGTCTGAAGCGCACGGCGCCTATCTGGAAAAAAGAATTTTTCACCGACGGAGAAGTATGGGTCGACGGCGAATGGGACGAATCCGTGCTCCAGACACGTTCATGAGAATCGCGCTGTCGCTGGCTGGTCTTTTTGCGTTTGCCGCGTTCGCCAGGCTGGATGCGCAGTCTACCTTCAAAGTCGAAACCCGCCTGGTGCGCCTCCTGGTGAACGTCCGCAACCCGGAGGGGCAGATGGTCGGCTCGCTTCCGCGCGACCAGTTCATCGTGTACGACTGCGGCGTCCGTCAGGAAGTCTCGTTTTTCGAGCGTTACACCACGCGTCCGCTCTCGGTTGCTCTGCTGGTCGACACCAGCGGTTCCACGCGAAAGGATTGGCTTGCCGAGGTGCGGTCCATGAAGCGATTTCTGAGCGCGCTGTTCCGCGAAGGCAATGAGCGCGACACGGCCGCGCTGTACACGTTCAATTACGACGTCACGGCGCAAAGCAACTTCACGCGCGACGCGCGGCGCCTGGAGGAGCGCCTGCGGACGATCAAGCCCGAAGGCGGAACCTCGCTTTACGACGCGATCCACTTCGCCGCCTCCGAACTTCAGCGCCGCGACGGCCGCCATGTCATCGTGCTGGTCAGCGACGGCGGCAATACGACCAGCAGCAAGCCGTTTGAGGACGCTCGCATCGCCGCCCAGCGCGCCGATGCCGTGATGTACCCGATCGTGATCGTGCCCATCGAAAACGACGCCGGACGCAACCTCGGCGGCGAGCACGCGCTTCAGACACTGGCCTCCGACACCGGCGGACGCTGGTTCGATCCCACCGTCGGCGACGCCCTCGATAAGACGTTTGAAGAAATTCTGCGCGACCTTCGCGCGCAGTATATGATCGGATATTACCCGCGCAATTTGAAAGACGCGCCGAAATTTCACCCGGTGCGAGTCGAGCTCAACCGAAAGGATTTGCAGGCGCAGACGCGCACTGGATATTATGGAGATGAATCGCGTTGATTCGCTTGTGGCCGGAAAAGTCAGCAACACGAAGGCTCCCGAACAGACTTTCGAAGAGGTGAAGTATCTGAAACGCCTCATCGAGGACCGCGTTCCCGTCCGAGTGCGCCTCAGCGACAATCAGGAAGTCGACGGGATCATCGAATTTTACGACTCCAACTTCATCCGGCTGACGCGCGAGGGCCAACCGAACCTGTTTCTGTACAAACACGACATCAAATATCTCTACGAGCTGAGCTGAGCGTTGGCCTCATTCCTTGAAACCGCCGCCGAGATCGCCCGCGAGTCCGGCGCTCTGATTGCCGCGTACCTGGAACGAAAAATCGGCTTCGAGCTGAAAGGCGAATTCGATCTGGTGACGGAAGCCGATCGCGCGAGCGAACGCCTCATTGTCGAACGCCTGCGCGCGCATTTCCCGTCGCATTCGATCGTCGCCGAAGAAGGCGGAGGCGGGGAAGGCTCGTCCGAGTATCGCTGGTACGTCGATCCCCTGGACGGCACCACGAACTTCGCGCACGGATTCCCGGCGTTCAATGTGACCCTCGCGCTCGAACGCGCGGGCGAGTTGATTGCGGGCGTGATCTTCGATCCGCTGCGCGACGAAATGTTCCGCGCCGAACGCGGCTCGGGAGCGTATCTCAACGACCGCCGCATTCACGTAGCGAAAACGCCGGCCATCGAATCGAGCCTGGTCGCCACCGGCTTCCCGTCGCGCAAACGGCACCTGAATGTGAACGTGCATTTCTACTATCAGCTGGCGATGCTCTCGCACGGCGTGCGGCGCGCCGGCTCGGCCGCTCTCGATCTGGCCTACGTGGGATGCGGGCGCCTGGACGCCTTCTGGGAGTTCGGCCTCAACCCCTGGGACATCGCCGCCGGAGTTTTGCTGATTGAAGAAGCCGGCGGAAAATGTTCGGATATGCACGGCGGACCGTTGCAGATGCGCGGCCCGCACCTGCTCGCCGATAACGGCGCGGTGCACGAAGAAATCCTGAAATTATTCGCGGAAATTTTCGCGGGTCATTATCGATTTCCACTGCCGGAAATGCACGATTAGTCAGGCCTCAGCCGGCCGTTTCCAAATTTCAATCGAAATCGATATCCCGCTTGGGCGGCGGCTCGTCCGGGTTCTCTTTGGCGATCTTCAGCATTTCGTCGAATTTCTTGCTGAGAACGTCATGATGAACCTTGTGCTGCTCGACGGATTTTTTGAACACGTCCTCGCGCCGGCCCGCTTCGCCCTTCATGCGCTGGACCGCGGTCTCGAAATCCGCGACCGACGGCGGCTTCACCGCTTCCTTGTGGCGGATGACGGCGCCGGTCGCCGGATCGATGTGCAACTCCGCGCCGCAGCAAGGGCAGGTCGCCGTAATCAACTCGGTTCGCTTCGCCATCTGAGCTATGGTACCAGCCGGGGCTCCAACATTGCTAGACTAGACCAGACCAAACCAGGTTTCAAGGAGACTCGATGTTCTCGGAATTCAAGAAATTCATCATGCGGGGAAACGTGCTCGACCTCGCCATCGGCGTCATCATCGGAGCCGCGTTCGGGAAAATTGTCGCTTCCATGGTCAACGACGTCCTGATGCCCGTGGTTAGCCTGTTCACCGGCAAGATCGATTTTTCCAATCTGTTCATTCCGCTCAACGGCCAGCATTACGACACGCTCGCCGACGCGAAGAAAGCGGCCGCTCCCACGCTCAACTACGGCAGCTTCATCAACACCGTGATCGAATTTCTGATCATCGCGTTCGTGATCTTTCTCGTCGTCAAGCAGGTGAACCGGTTGATGAAGCCGGCCCCGGCGCCCGCAGCCACCACCAAGCCGTGCCCGGAATGCTGCACCGCAATTCCGCTCGCGGCCCGGCGCTGTCCGGCCTGCACCGCGGTTCTGGCGTCGTAATCCGGAAATAGAAAGGCCCGCGGTTTTGACCACCGCGAGCCTTTAGCACCAAGGGAGAACTGAAGATCAGTTGTTACCCGAACTCAAGTTATTACCGGAACCAGGCGCCCGTTTGAGCGTCGGACGGTCGTCGTCGCCGCTGCCGCCCGAGCTGCCTCCGCCATCCGTCGATGTCGTGCCCGAACCCGGCGCGCGCCGCAACTGCGGCCGATTGTTGTCCTTCTGATCCACCTTCCGCTTGTTGTGGAGCATCGCCAGCCGCGACTTCACGTCGTTGAATTCCGAGGTGGTCACGACGTATTCCGGCCGCGACTTCAGCATCTCCTGAATGTTCTTCTGCGCCGCGACGATACGATCGTCGGTCGGCGGATGCGTCGAAAATACCTTGGCCATGGTGCCCGGCTTCTTCTTTTCGAGCGACTCGATTTTTTCAAAGAAGTCTACGAACGCCTCCGGATCGTAGCCGGTCTTGTACATGTATTGCAGACCCAGCATGTCCGCTTCGGATTCAAACGCCTTGGAGAATTGCAGGAACCCGATGGGGATCATCACGCTCGCAGCCTGGCGTATGCCATAACCGGCCCAACCGCCCATAAAGATGAGCGGAATCGTGGCGAGCTGCGCCACTTCGGCGCGCGTCGCCTGGCGCGTGCCGTGCCGCGCGGCCACGTGAGCGATTTCGTGCGCCATCACGCCCGCCAGTTCGGCCTCGCTGTCGCACTTGAGAATCAGGCCCGAATTGACGAAGAAAAATCCGCCCGGAAGCGCGAACGCATTCACGTCTTCTGTGTCGATCACCTTGATGGTGAAAGGAACCTTCGCGTCCGAGTTGCGCACCAGGTTTTGCCCGACCCGGTTCACATACTCGGAGATCACCGGATCGTCGATCAGCTTGGCTTGGCGCTCAACCTGTTGCGCGAGCTGTTTGCCCAGCGCAATTTCTTTGTCGATGGAGTACCAGTTCAGCCCTTTGCTGACATCGCGATTGCCGATCTGATCAGGATCTTTTTCCTTGTCATCACCGGCGTACACCGAAAACGAGAGGAGCGAGCAAGCGATCGCCAGTCCTAGAAAACGCCTCATGGGACGGGCTCCTTTCCTAACTCAGTATAAACCCGAAAACCGGATTTCGGGCGATGAATCCGCCAGGCGCGGGTCCGTCGAGCGCCGCAATGCCGCCGGAACCCATATCGCATGCTCAATTAACGTATCCTCGAATCCATGGGTTTCGAAAACCTGGAAATTTATCGGGAACAGTTCCCCGTCACCAAGACGCTGATTTATCTGAACCATGCCGCCGTATCGCCTCTGGCGCGCCCGGCGGCCGAGGCTATGCAGCGTTTCGCCCAGGACGCTCTCGAAAATGGCTCGCTCCATTACGCCGACTGGCTGGCCACCTATCAGGGTCTGCGCGAGTCTGCCGCCCGCCTGATCAACGCCTCGCCCGAAGAGATCGCGCTGATGAAAAACACCTCGGAAGGAATCGCGACCATCGCCATGGGCCTCGACTGGCGCTCCGGCGACACCATTGTCGCCTTCACCGAAGAGTTTCCCGCGAACCAATATCCCTGGCGCCGTTTGG
>DATHCE010000153.1:0-27503 GCA_035319685.1 Bryobacteraceae bacterium
AGACCGCTTCGCGGCTCATGCCGATGGTGATTTTCTTGAGATCGTCGGCCGTGATTTCGGGCGGAGGCGGAGGAGGCGGCGGCGGAATCGGCAATTCCACGGCGGGAGTGGGCTCTGGAGCCGGCGCAGGCGGAGCCGGCCGGCGAACGGCAGCGTGACGCGTTGGAGGAGGCGGCGGCACTGCGGAGCCATCGTCCTTCGGTGATCCGGGGCCGACTTCCAACAAGGGCGCCGAGCCGTTCGCGTTTTTCGCGGCGGTGGCAGACTTCCCCGCAGCTTCATCCACTTTCGTGAAAATTCTGGAGATCCCCTCGCTGACCTTCTTGCCCGCAACGCCGCCGACAGATCCGCCCGCAGCGGCGGCCGCGGATTCCACCATCGTTTGGGCTGAGGCGGCGAGTCCAGTAAGGAGTATGACTAGAATTATGTTGCGCATACGCAGTACCTTGAATGCCAGAGTAACCCCGGCTTGGCTCTAAGCATACGCAGCGATCCCCTTAATTCGCTTACAAAAACGACTCAGCACCACAATATGGTGGGTTATAAATGAGCGCCGAATGAGCTATGATGAGGTCCAGAGGCTTCTGCCACTATGCCGCCCTCTTCGGTCGCGTCCGGCCTCACCACTTCGGAAGCTCCCTTTATCGAAGAAGCCCGGCGGCATGGCGAGTTGTACATCCGGCAGCCGTACGAGTTGTACTCGAAAGAAAATCATGAGGCGTGGCGGCAGCTTTATTCGCGTATGCTGCCGCGCTGGGGAAAATACGCGAACGAACATTTCCTCACCGGGATTCGGACGCTGTGCCTCGATTCGTCGCGCGTGCCGCGGCTTGAAGACGTCAATCGATTCCTGAACGCGCTGACGGGATTTAAAGCGAAAGCGGTGAGCGGATACGTTCCGGCGTTCCTGTTTTTCGATTGCCTGCGCAATCGCGAATTTCCGACGACCATCACGATCCGGCGAGCGGACCGCCTCGATTATTTGCCGGAGCCCGATATTTTTCACGACATCGCCGGGCACGTTCCGATGCACACGGATCGTCATTTTGCCGATACGCTGGTGCGGTTCGGCGAGTGTGCGCACACGGCGGCGGAAATTGTTTCCGGCGTTCGCGACGCGTCGGAACGCGTGGAGACGCTGACCAGCATCATCCGGGCGATGGCGCGGTTTTTCTGGTTCACCATCGAGTTCGGCTTAATGCGCTCGCGCGGCGGGCTGCGCGTGTATGGCAGCGGGTTGCTGAGCTCCTACGGCGAGATTCAGCACGCGATCGAATCGCCCGAGGTGCAGCGTTTCCCGATTCAGCTCGAATGGGCGATCAATCAAGCTTTCGAGATCGACCACTACCAGCCGCTGCTTTTTATCGTGGATTCGTTCGATCATTTGTTCAGCCTGGTGGACCGGCTGGAGACGTGGATGAGAGAAGGCAAACTGAATCACGTCGCGCCGGGCGAGCCAAGCGTGAACGAATCGGATCTGAAGAGCTTTCTGGACGCGGCGGCGCCATAGATTTGCAGCCGCTTGCGGGCTGCCCCGCTCGGATCAGCGCGAAGCGGCGGCTTCGAAGATGAGGAAATTCTGGCGCGGCAGAAAATCGTGCTGCGCGAGGAGCTTGTATCCGGCCTGGGACATTTCCGCCTCGATTTTTTCCGGAGAGAGACGGAACTCCGGCGGCGGACCCTCCGGCGAGCTAGGTTTGAAGTCGACGATCGCCACGCGGCCTCGCGGCTTCAGCGATTTCTTCAACTCCCGGAAATACGTTTCGCGACCGCCGATCATGTGAAACGTATCCACGATCAGAACCAGGTCGACCGGTTCCGGCAGATTCGGGCTGCCGGCGGAGGCCTGGACGGCAACCACGTTATTCAGTCCTTCTTTTGCGGCCCGATCGTGCAGGAACTTGACCATTTCAGGCTCGATATCGGCGCCGTATACTTTCGGCGAGGCCGCGGATTTTGCCAGACGGACCGAAAAATATCCGGTTCCGGAGCCGATGTCGGCGACGATTTGGCCCGGTTTCAAAGCCAGGGCGGCGATAACCCGGTCCGGCATCTGCCAGGCGTCGCGCGAGGGATCATCAAAACTTTTCGCGGCCATTTCCGGATCGAAATGACGCTCCATGTGATCCGGGTGGGCTTGTTGCTGGCCGGTGGATTGGCCAAAAACGAGCATCGCCGCAAACAAGCTGGCAAGCAGGCAGACTTGAGGGCGCATAGAGGTTTTAAAGTCCATTGTAACTCCGTGCGGCGGCAGGTAAGCCATGGCGGGATTATAAACCCGTTTTGAGCGGAACCCGAAACTTCTCCCTCCTGCTGCTGGGATGAGTCCGCGGAACACCGGACGCGATGAAAAGCCGCTAGGTTTTTTGAAGGGCGCCTGCTTCGAGACTGCGGCCGGGCGGTGTAACATGGGTGCAGTGGAATAATTCTGATGCAGCCCGATACCGCTCTTAAAATAGCTACCAGTCAACTGAACCGGGTCCGCGATGAAATCGGGAAAATCATTGTTGGTCAACAGGATGTCGTCGATGGGGTGCTGATTTGCCTGCTTGCGGGCGGGCACGTCCTGCTCGAAGGCGTGCCGGGGCTCGGGAAGACGACGCTGCTGCGCACGCTTTCCCGCGTGATGAATCTCAAATATTCGCGCATTCAGTTCACGCCGGACCTGATGCCCGCGGATATCGTGGGCAGCATGATTATCGATACCGAGGACGGATCGAAAACGTTGCGGTTTCAGCCAGGTCCGATTTTCGCGCACCTGGTGCTGGCCGATGAAATCAATCGCGCGACGCCGAAGACGCAATCTGCGCTGCTCGAAGCGATGCAGGAGCACACGGTGACCAGCGGCTCGACCACGCACACCCTCGACGAGCCGTTTCTGGTGATGGCGACGCAGAATCCGATCGAGATGGAAGGAACCTATCCGCTGCCGGAAGCGCAGCTCGACCGGTTCCTGATGAAGATCCTGGTGCCGTATCCGTCGCGCAAGGATCTGAACACGATCGTCGAGCGGACCATCCAGAAAGACGAGATCACGGTGGGGCTGGTGCTCAGCCGCGAAGAGATTCTGGGGCTGCGGGATGTGTGCCATCACGTTTTGGTTGCCCCGCACGTGCAGGATCACGCGATCGAGCTGGTGATGGCGACGCAGCCGGGCTCGGCGCAGTCGCACGAATTGTCGAGCAAATTCATCCGCTATGGGAGTTCCCCACGGGGCGCGCAGGCGCTGGTCGAATGCGGGCGCGTGCTGGCCCTCATGAAGGGGCGACTGCATCTTTCGACCGAAGATGTCGACGCGGTGGCGCCGGCTGTGCTACGGCATCGCATCATTTTGAATTTCGACGCTCACGCGGAAGGACAAACTCCGGAGACGCTGCTCGCGAAGATCATTCCGAGCGTGGGAGCGGCCGCCATCCACAGCCGTGCCTGAACCACTGCTCGATCACGCGATGCTCGAAAAGCTGGAGCGGCTGGCGATCCACTGGAAAAAGTCGCTTCCGGGGCTGGTGGGCGGGCACAACACGTCGCGCTTCGCCGGGCCGGGGCAGGAATTTCTGGATCACCGGCATTTTCATCACGGCGACGATCTGCGCGCGGTCAACTGGCGCGTGTATTTGCGCCTGGAAAAATTGTTCCTCAAGATGTTCCAGCTGGAACCGAGGATTCCGGTGCGCATGCTGGTCGACACCAGCCGGTCGATGCTGACGGGGGCTGACGGAAGCAAGTTCGATTATGCGCGCAAGCTGGCCGGAGCGCTGTGTTACGTGGGACTGGTGCGCCTCGATTCGATCTGCCTCCAGCCGTTTTCAGACAAGCTCGCGGATGCGTTCATTGCGAGCGGCGGGCGCCATCGGTTTCAGCCGGCGCTGAATTTTCTGAGCGCGCTGAGGGCGGGCGGACAGACGGATTTTCTCGAAGTCGCGCGCGAGTTCATCTCGACCTATCCGCAGCAGGGGCTGGTGATCGTCATTTCGGATTTTCTGGATGACGGGGATTGCGAAAAGCCGTTGCAGTATCTTTCCGATTTCGGGCACGAGCTGATTCTGATACAGGTGTTCGATCCTTCCGACCGCGAGCCGCCGTGGGAAGGCGAACTCGATCTCGAAGACGCCGAAACAGGCCAGCACGTCGAGCTGGCATTCGACTCCGATGCGCGCGCCGAATACACGGCCGCGTTCGATGAGTATGCACAAGCCATTCGCCGCGTCGCGTTGCGCAATAATGGCCGTTACGTGAGCCTCCCGACGAACGTCCCAGTGGATGAAGCGATTTTCGGGCCGCTGGTGCGGAGCGGAGCGGTGGAATAGATGTACCTGTTAAATCTTGGTCTGGGAGAACTGCTCGGTCTGGCGGGAGCGATCTCGGCGGGCATTGTCGCGCTGTATTTGCTCGACCGGTCCAAGAGGCGGCAACTGGTCGCGACGCTGCGGTTCTGGTCGGCGGCCGATGTTCGCACAGACTTGAAGCACCGGCGGCGGATTCAGCAGCCATGGAGCCTGCTGCTGCAAATCGTCAGTATTCTGCTTTTATTGCTGGCGGTGGCGGGGCCGAGGCTGGGCGTCGATCAGGAATCGGGACGCGATCATGTGCTGATCCTGGACACCTCGGCGTGGATGGGCGCGCGGACACGTCAGGGTACGCTGATGGACGAAGCGCGGAGTTTGGCGCGGGCCTATCTTCGGTCACTGCCAGGCCGCGATCGGGTGATGATCGTGCGGGCGGACGCGTTGGCGACGCCGGCGACGGCGTTTGAGTCCAATCGAAGCGTACTCGAAGAAGCCATCCGCGAATCGCAGCCGAGCGCATCCGCATTGAACCTGTCGCAGGCGTTCGAGTTCGCCCAGAGAGCGCAAAAACTCCAAACGCAGCGCGTGGGCGAGATCGTGTTCGCGGGAGCCGGACGGGTTCCGGAAGAAGAGGCGAAGCTGACTGCGGCGCCCCGGAATCTGCGGGTGCTTCCGGTGAACGCGACGGGGGAAAACGTGGGGCTGCGGAAGATCGGGCTGAGACGCTCGCCTAAGATGCCCGATGTGTGGGAGATTTTCGTTGCGGTGAAGAATTACGGATCGCGCCCGCACGCCGTAGATCTTGCGTTGCAGTTCGGAGGCGCGCCGGTGGGATCGAAACACCTGTCGCTTGCGCCGGGCGCGGAAGAGCAATCCTCGTTCACATACCGGACGAAGGCGGCGGGCGATCTGGAAGCACGGATCTTTTCTCAAGACAAACCAGCCCGCGACGCGTTTCCGCAGGACGATCGCGCGGTGATCGAGCTTCCCTCGCAACAGAGTTTGCGCGTGGTGGTGTATTCGGCCGAGCCGCAGATGCTGCGCCCGCTGATCGCATCGAATCCGCAGGTGGACGCGGATTTCGAGCCGCCGGCGAGGTACGATCCGCAGGTGAAGGCGGATATCGTGGTGCTGGATCAATTCGCGCCGGCGGTAAGACCGCACGCGGATTCGATCTGGATCGCACCGCCGGCCGGCAAATCGCCGATCCCGGTGCGGGAGACGCGATCGAAAGCGACGCTCGAACGATGGAGACCGGATACGACGCTGGGCGCCGGGCTGCGATCCAAGGACGTCGAGTTCGATTCGGCGGAAATATTCAGCCTGTCGCCGAATGACATTCCGGTAGCCGAGGCGAGCGACGGTGCGCTGATTGTGGCGCGGCCGGGAACGCCGAAGATGGTGGTGATCGGATTTGAGCCGCTCGGATCGCAAATGAAATATGAGCTGGCCACGCCGCTGATGATCGAGAATATTCTGCGATGGATGGCGCCGGAGACGTTCCTGCGACGGGAAGTGCAGGCGGGAACGGTGGGCACGGTGAACGTCGCGCTCGACAAGGGCGTGGATCCGGCGAGGATTCGCGTGATCACCGAGGATCAGCGTCCGCTGCCGTTCACAGTGGAAGGAAATACGCTGCGATTTTTCGCGGGTGCGCCGGCGACGGTGCGCGTGCTGACCGGGGATCGCGAGAACGTGTATTCGTTGACGCTGCCGGATGTGGCGGAGGCGGTGTGGAGCGCGCCACAAAACGTCCGGCACGGGATTCCGCGATCGCAAGAAGAAAACTCGCCCGGGACGGATTTGTGGCCGTGGCTGGCCGTGCTCGGCGGGGCCGGATTGCTGATTGACTGGCTGCTGTTCGGGCGGAGCCGCGCGTTCCGGCTGCGAGCGGCGAAGATGGCGGCGAGTATGGCGCTGAAGCGGGCCGCGTGGAGGAAGGCGTCATGACGTTCGATCGCGCCTGGGTGCTGTTGATCGCGTGGGCGCCGCTCGCGTGGATGATGTTCGAATGGCGGCGGACGACGCGGCGCGGCGCGCTGGTGCTGAAGGCGGTTTCGCTGGCGGCGATCCTGGTCGCGCTGGCGGAGCCGAGACTGAACATCAACGAAACCAAGGTCGCGGTTGCGGTGCTGGTGGACACGTCGACAAGCGTTTCTGGGCCGGATCTGGAGCATGCCTCGCAGATTGCGTCCGAAATCGCGAGCGATCGCGGGCGAAACTGGATGCGCGTGATTCCGTTTGCGCGATCGACCCGATCGCTCGATCCCAAGGAAGGCCAGAAGCCGTGGCATTTGCAGCCAACCGCCGGCGAATCGGGCCGCGCAACGGATCTGGAGGCGGGGATTCGGGAGGCGGTGGCATCGCTGCCGGCGGGTTTGGTTCCGCGCGTGGTGCTGATCTCCGATGGCAAGCAGAACAAGGGCAGCGTGGCGCGCGCGGCATGGCAGGCGCAACAGTTGGGAATCCCGATCGATACTTACGCGATGAAAGGGCGGCCGGAACCGGCGTTGCGTCTGGAGTCGGTGAGCCTGCCGTCGATCGCGTTCACCGGCGAGCAGTTTCCGATCGACGTGGTGGTGTCCACGCCGAAGGCTGGTCCGGCGGAAGTGGAGCTCGCGGCCGAAGGACGCACGCTGGGCAAGACGCAGGTGAGGCTGGAGGCGGGCGAGAATCCGGTGCGGCTGCATGCGAGCCTGAACACGCCGGGCGCGCTGGATCTGGCGATCGCGATCCGCGCGCGGGACGCGGGAGAGATTCACTTCGATCAAGCGGTGATGCTGCGGCGTCCGAAGATTCTCTACATCAGCGCGGATTCGGCGGGCGAAAATTCGCATCTGACCGCGACCCTACAGGTGGCGCAGTTCGAGGTGCAGCGCATGGACGAGTTTCCGAGCGTGAATCTGGCCGAGTATCAGCTGGTCGTGTTGGACAACTGGGATCTCGAAAAAATTTCACCGGCGCATAAAGACGCCACCGAGAATTACGTCAAGCAAGGCGGCGGGTTGCTGGTCCTCGGCGGCGATCGCAACATCTATCGCGAAGAAAAAGACAAGAAAGTGGAGGATGCGCTGGACCGCACGCTGCCGGCCAAGCTGGCGCCGCCGCGCTCTCCCGAAGGGACCGCGGTGGTGCTCATCATCGACAAATCTTCGTCGATGGAGGGCCGCAAGATCGAACTGGCGCGCCTGGCGTCGATTGGCGTGGTCGACAATCTGAGGCCGACCGATCTGGTGGGCGTGCTGATTTTCGACAACTCGTTTCAATGGGCGGTTCCCATACGCCGCGCGGAGGATCGCACGCTGATCAAGCGGCTGATTTCCGGAATCACGCCGGATGGAGGCACGCAGATCGCGCCGGCGCTCACCGAGGCGTTTCGCAAAATTCTTCCGTCGAATGCGACCTACAAACACATCGTGCTGTTGACCGACGGCATTTCCGAAGAAGGCGACAGCATGGATCTTTCGCGCGAAGCGGCGCTGCGCCATGTGACCATTTCGACGGTCGGGCTGGGCCAGGACGTGAACCGCGCCTATCTTGAAAAAATCGCGCAACTGGCGGACGGAAAATCGTATTTCCTGAATGAGCCGGCCGGCCTGGAGCAGATCCTGCTGCGCGACGTGATGGAGCACACCGGAACGACGGCGGTGGAAAAACCGTTGTTTCCGAAGGTCGCGCGCGCGGCCGAAATTCTGGACGGCGTCGACGTCGAGAGCGCGCCGGCGCTCAAAGGCTACGTGAGATTCATCGCCAAACCGAGCGCGGAAACCATCCTCAACATCGACAAAGATCCGCTGCTTTCGCGATGGCAGTACGGATTGGGACGCGCGGCGGTGTTCGCTTCGGACGCCAAAGCGCGCTGGGCGGCCGAGTGGGTGACCTGGAAAGGCTATGACAAATTTTTCACCAACCTGAGCCGCGACCTGCTGCCGCACGCGCAGGCGGGCGAGGCGACGCTCGAATACGACAGCGCGAACGGCGACCTGGTGGCGGATTACCGGTTGGGAAACGGTGTGGAAGAGCCGGCCAAGATTCCGGAACTTTTCGCGTTCGGGCCCGACGGATTCCGCGAACCCATCGCCGTGAAGAAAATCGCGGCGGGGAGCTTCCGCGGACGGGTGCAGATCGGGTCGCGCGAAGGATTGTTCCGGGTTCGCCCGCTCGAGGATTCGCGCGCGTTTCCCGAGGCGGGATTGTACCGGCCGGAATCGGAACTGGCCGACTACGGGTCCAATGAGACGCTGCTCAAACAAGTGGCCGAGTTTACGGGCGGACGATTCGAACCGAACCCGAAAGCGGTCTTCGATGCCGGCCAACGCACCATCGCGTCCACGATGCAGTTGTGGCCCGGATTCCTGGCGCTCGCGATCGCACTGAACCTGATCGAGCTGGTGCTGCGGAAGTGGAAGGGCGTTTTGGGAAGGGCCTGAAGCGGCGATGCTGATGCTCGCCGCGCAGTTGATATTGCTGGGAACGGGAACGCCGAACGCCGATCCCGAGCGGTCGGGCCCCTCGGTGGCGATGGTCGCGAACGGCCAGCCTTACATCGTCGATTTCGGGCCGGGCGTGGTGCGGCGCGCCGCGGCGGCGGGGATCGCGGTGAAGAATCTCTCCATCGCGTTCGCGACGCATCTGCATTCGGATCACACGTTGGGTCTGCCCGATTTGATTTTCACGCCGTGGGTGCTCGAACGCGAAGCGCCCCTCGAGCTATACGGCCCGCGCGGGTTGCGCTCCATGGCGGAGCACATCGAGAAAGCGTATCGCGAGGATATCCAGATCCGCCTCCATGGCGGCGAGCCGTCGAACAAGACCGGATACCAGGTGAACGTCCACGAGATTCAAGCCGGCGAAATTTATCGCGATCGAAACGTGACCGTGACGGCGTTTCGCGTCACGCACGGCGAATGGCGCGATGCGTTCGGATACCGGTTCGATGCCGGCGGCAGAAGCTTCGTCATCTCGGGCGACACCACGCCCAGCGACGCGGTGGTGAATGCCTGCCACGGATGCGACGTGCTGGTGCACGAAGTGTATTCGGAATCCGGATTCGCGCGGCGTCCCCCCGATTGGCAGAGCTATCACGCGCGATATCACACGTCATCGCGGCAGCTTGGAGAGATCGCGACCAGGGCGCGGCCGGGCGTGCTGGTGCTGTATCACCAGCTTTTTTGGGGCACTTCGGAAGCGGAGTTGCTTCAAGAAGTGCGGCGCGGCTACGCCGGCAGAGTGGTGAGCGGCCACGATCTGGACGCCTACTGAAGGATCGCGCGTTTCCGGGCGGATTCCAGTTGTTGTTCCGCCGCGGCGGCCTCGACGGGCTTCGAGAACAGGAACCCCTGGCCGACTTCGCAGCCTAACCCGACCAGGGCCTCAAGCTGTTCGGCCTCCTCGATGCCTTCGGCCACCACCCCCATGTCCAACGCGCGGGCGAGATTCATAATGGTCTCGACGATGGCGCGCGTCTCAGGGTCTTCGCAGAGACGCATCACAAAAGAGCGATCGATCTTCAGCGAATCGAAGTGCAGCGCCCGCAAATAGCTCAACGAAGAGTATCCCGTGCCGAAATCATCGAGTTTTAATCCGATGCGCAGGAGCTGAAGACTGGACAGCACGTCGCGGGCGGACTCGAGATCGGTGATCAGCGAACTTTCCGTCAATTCGAGCTTCAGCGTTTCGGGCGCAATCCCGGTTTCCTCAAGAAGCGCGCACACGCGATCCACCAGATTGGGATCCGAAAGCTGCTTCACGGAAAGGTTGACGTTCATGCTCAGCGGCGGGTCGAACGGGAATTTAGTCTGCCAGATTTTCAACTGGCGGCACGCCTCGGTCAGAATCCATTCCCCGAGGGGAACGATGAGGCCGGTCTCTTCGGCGAGAGGAATAAACTCGGCCGGCGCCATCAGGCCGCGCTCCGGGTGACGCCAGCGCATCAGGGCTTCGAACCCGATGATCGCGCGGGTTTTCAAATGGACTTTGGGCTGATAGAACACCGCCAGCTGGTTGAGCTCGATGGCGCGGCGCAGATCCTGAACGATCGCCATCCGGGCCTTGGCTCGCTCGCGCAAGGCGGGCTCGAACATCTCCCATCGATTCCTGCCGCACTCCTTCGCCCGGTACATCGCGATGTCGGCGTCACGCAGAAGATCCTCCGGAGTGGACCCAGGCACCGCATCCACCACCACGCCGAGGCTGGCGCTTAGGACGATCTCGAATCCGTGAATCGACATCGGGCTGGGGATCTGGTCGAGGAGCGCGGTAGCGATCGCATCCGGGACGATCGCATCCGGGAGGGAGGCTCCGCAATCTTCGATCAGCAGCGCGAACTCGTCTCCTCCGACGCGGGAGATCGTGGCGCCGGAAAGATTGCGCGCGGCGGCGAACGCTTTCAGTCGCGCGCCAGTCTCGATGAGCACGGCGTCGCCGGTCCCGTGCCCGAAGCTGCCATTCATCACTTTGAACCCATCCAGATCGAGGAGCACCAAACAGAAACGGTTCCCGGCATGGAGCACCGCGGCGAGACGGTCCAGCAGCATCCTGCGATTGCCGAGTCCGGTGAGCGGGTCGACGAGCTTGGTGGAGGAGATATCGGTCACCGATCCGGCAATTCTCACCGGCTTGCCGTCGCCGGAGAACAGCGTGGCGCCGCGAGCCAGCATCCACTGGTATTCTCCGGCTTTGTTGCGAACACGATATTCGCTCTGAAATTCAAGGGTGCGGTTTTCGAGATGCGCGAGGATGTCCGCCTTCACGCGCCGATAATCTTCCGGATGAATCAGGCTTGTCCAGGACTTGATGTCGCCGAGAAATTCATTTTCCTTGTGTCCCAGCATGGCGGCGCAGCGCGGAGACACACGCAGAGAGCCATCCGCGAGATTCCACTCCCACAAGCCGTCGTTCGAGCCGCGCGCCGCCAGCGACAGGTACTTCTCGTTGTCGCGGACTGCTTTATCGGCCTTCGAACGTGCAATCTGGGCCTGGATGCGCGCGGTGACGACCGGCATGTCGACGGGCTTGACCACGTAATCGTTCGCGCCGCCGCTGAGCGCTTCGACGACCGCCTGGCTTTGGTCGACGGCGGTCACCATGATGACCGGCAGCTCGCTCGCCGAATAGGTGGCGCGCAACAAGTGCAGCAAGTCGAGGCCGCTGAGGCCGGGCATCATCTGATCGAGAAGGACCAGATCATATTCCGCGGAGCGAATCTTCTCCATGGCCTCGAATCCATTTTCGGCCACATCGACGGCATATCCGCGGCGGGCCAGACGCCGGGACAGCATGTCGCGATTATTGGCGTCGTCGTCGACCACCAACAGTTTTTCCGGTGTCAAGTCTCATGCTCCTCTGATCGTTTCGGCAGAATCGGCCGAAGCTTGAGGCGCCGGCCCGACAGGCGGAGAATCGACGGGCAGCGAAATCGTGAACGTGGAACCTTTGCCAGAGGTGCTTTCGACGGTGATATCCCCGCCCATCAGCCGGCAGAACTTACGGGAGATGGCGAGCCCGAGACCGGTACCGCCGTATTTCCGGATGTTGGAGGGTTCCAATTGAATAAAAGCTTCAAAAAGCTGGGCGATCTTCTCGCGAGGAATCCCGATTCCGGTGTCCCGGACGCTGACTTCGCACCAGTCGCGTCCGTTGCGGCGAGCGCGCCGGGCCTGAAGCGTCACCGTGCCGTTTTCCGTGAACTTGCACGCGTTGCTCGCCAGGTTCAGCAGGCTCTGCCGGAAGCGCAGCGGATCCGCGCAAATTTCCATTGGCTGCGACGGAGCTTCGAGCACCAGTCGATTGCCATTGTGGCGGGCCATCGGCTCCACGGTATCCGCCACTTCCTGGAGGGCCGCGCCCACATCGACCGCTTGCATGGTCAACTGCATTCGTCCCGATTCCGCCTTGGAGTAATCGAGCAGGTCGTTCATCAGGTCGAGCAGCATTCTTGCGGAACTGCGGATCTTGCGCAGATCCGGCAGGAGCCATTCCGCGCCGCGTTCCTGGCACTCCTCGGCGAGCATTTCGCTGTAACCGATGATGGCGTTGAGCGGCGTGCGCAGCTCATGGCCCATGTTGGCGAGAAACTGGCCTTTGGCTTTGCTCGCCTGCTCGGCGAGATCCCTTGAAACCAGCGTGGCCGCGAGGCGATCGAGCATCCGGTTGAAGGCGTCGGCGAGCGCCGCAAGCTCGGCAGCACCCGATACCTTGGCACGGCGGTCGAGCGAGGCTTCATCAATGGCCGCCGCGAAAGTAGCCAAGTCATGAACCGGCGCAAGCACCCTTCGCAACTGGAGGAAGACCAGAACCAGGATGAGGACGAGACAGGCGCTCCACAGCAGCGTGGCTCTGCGAATTCCGGCGATCGCGTTGGAGGTGGCGCGGTCCACCGACAACCCGATCCGCACGGTGCCGAGGGACTCTCCGGGCGCGCCATTATCGTTCATGCCGTACCGAAGATCCGGGCCGGGCGCCTCCACGCTGTACGACGCTTCGATCAGAGTGCTGGAATGAGACGCGGTTCTGACGCGCCGGACGAAATTGGCTTGCGCACCGCTCCTTTGCGTGCAGGGCGGAATGTCGGTTTCTGCGAAGCCGCGCGCCGCCAGCCGGACGCCGTTACAGTCGCGATCAACAATCTCGACGAAAAGCACCTCTTCAATCCGGGCCGTTTTTTCGGCAAGGCGCCGTAATTCGGGCCAATCGTCGATCAGCAGCGGGAACTGCGCCTGCGGGGCTACGAACTGCACGATGGTGCGGCCGCGCTGCTCCAACTGCTGCCGGTAAATGCTGCGCATGCTTAGAAGAACGGTCGCGCCGGTGACCACTCCGATCAACACGGCCAGCCCCAGATGGAACAGAAGGGCGTCCGTCAACATGCTTCTTCGGGCGAGCTTCATCCGAGGCATGGGTATTTGCGGACCATTGCTCCTCCTCTGGGTTTCGGGGATGCAGACTGCGTGTTCGGCACCCGCACCCGTCATGGCTCTCATCGGCAAGGGAGCAGAGGTTCTGAAAACGGCCGCTATTGCCAGAGCCGGTGGATCACCCACAACAGGACCGATCCGCTGAGGAGGAACACTCCGGTAAGCGCAAGAGCGTATCCGGTGCGACCGTAGAGCACGTTGCCGACGGTGAACAAGCCGGACCAGACGACGGCGACTCCGGCGATCCATCCGATCATCGCCAAGGGAACGTTGTCCTGTTCATCGACGATGACCGTGCCGGCTTCGCGGCGAATGGATTCCCAGCCCGGCCCGAAAGGATGCACTGTTTTGTAGAAGTGAATTGACGTCTCGCGATCCGTCCGGGGACCGAGGTAAGCCGTCGCGACCCAGCAAACGGTGGTGAAAACGATCGTGGCCAGGAGTTCGCGATGGGTGCCCCAATGAAAACCGGCGCGATGCAGAATCACGAAACCCGCCGAGATCACGAAGGAGGTGATCATCGCGACGATCTCGCACCACGCCGTGATTCGCCACCAGAACCAGCGCAGAAGATAGATCAAGCCGGTGCCGGCGCCGACCTGAAGCACGATGTTGAAGGTCTCCTGCGCCGTTTCGAGCGCGAAGACCAGCGAGGAGGAGAGCACGAACAGCAGAATCGTCGCCAATCGTCCGGCAAACACGTAATGTTTCTCGCTCTCGCTCGGGCGCAGCAGCCGCCTATAGAAATCGTGCACCAGGTACGATGCGCCCCAGTTGAGATGCGTGAGGATGGTCGACGAGTTGGCGGCGATCAATCCTCCCACCATCAGGCCGATCCATCCGGCGGGAAGAAATTTGAGCATCGCCGGGAAAGCGATGTCGTTTCCGAGCAGCGAAGGGTCCACGTGCGGAAACGCTTTTTGAATGTCTGATAGCTGCGGATAGATGATGATCGATGCCAGGCCAACCAGAATCCAGGGCCACGGGCGCAAGATGTAGTGCGCCAGATTGAAGAACAGCGTTCCGCCGAGCGAATCCTTCTCGGACTTGGATGCGAGCATGCGCTGCGCGATGTAGCTTCCGCCGCCAGGCTCGGCTCCGGGATACCAGACCGCCCACCATTGCACGGCAATCGGCATGATGAAGACTGCCATGGCGAGATCCCAGTTGCTCTTAAAATCGGGCAGCATGTTGAGATAATTCAAGCCGCCGGGTCCGCGCACGTGCGAAAGCTTTTCCACCAGTCCGCTCATTCCTCCGATTTGCGGAAGCTCGACGGCGAAATACGCGGCGGCGATGACCGCGGCCATTTTGATGAAGAACTGGATCATGTCGATCACCAGCACGCCCCACAATCCGGAGTGCGCGGCGAAAACGACATTCAATAATCCGACGGCGGCGAGCGTCTGCCACCGGCTGAGACCGAACAGGACGTTCGCAATTTTGCACGCCGCCAGATTCACGGACGCCATGATGATGCAGTTGAACAACAACCCCAGATACACCGCGCGAAACCCGCGCACCGCGGCCGCGGCTTTCCCCGAGTAGCGCAATTCGTAGAATTCGAGATCGGTCAACACGCCGGAGCGCCGCCACAGACGCGCGTAGAAAAATACCGTCGCGATTCCGGTGAGCGTGAAGGCCCACCATTGCCAGTTCCCCGCGACGCCCTCGGTGCGCACGAAGTTCGCGACCAAGTTGGGCGTGTCGCTCGAAAAGGTAGTCGCCACCATCGACAATCCGGCGAGCCACCACGGAACGCTGCGGCCGGACGCAAAGTATTCGGCCGTGCTTTTCCCCGATCGGCGCGCGAAGAAAAGGGCAGGGAGAAAACAAATCAGAATGCAGACGGCCGCGATCATCCAATCGACGGGATGGAGGGTCATGAAACTACCGAGGATACCCCGGAATGCATTTTCCCGTATATGCTGGCTTCATGCGGCATTGCACTGTTGCGGTTTGGCTGGCGGGTTTGACGACGCTCGGATTCGCGCAGGCGAAGCTGGAACTGACGTCGCCGCTGGGCGCAAAGTTTTTTTCGATCCCGGACGAGCACGGCGCGATTGCGGCAGCGCAAAAGAATCTTGCGGCCGATCCGGACAACGCGGATCTGATGCTGAAGCTCGCGCTGGCGCAATCGGCCGCGCGCGAGTATCGCGAGGCGGTGGAGACGTGCTCGCGGGGATTGAAAATCGCGCCGGAGCACGCGGGCTTATACCTGGAGCGCGGCCACCGCGAGGTTGCGCTGCGCGAGTTTGCGAAAGCGCGCGCCGATCTGAACAAGGCGGTGAAACTGGATCCGAAAAATGTCGAAGTGTATTATCATCTCGGCCTGTCGCATTATTTTCTAGGCGAGTTCGCGCCGGCGGCGGACGCGTTTCGCCATGCCGTCGAACTGGCTCCGAATCTCGACAGCCGTATCAACTCGACCAACTGGCTGTACGCCTCGCTGCGGCGGGCGAATGAGAACGAAGAAGCCGCCCAGGCGCTGGCCGGGATCACGCCGGAGATGAAAAACACGGAACCGCACACGGCGTACTACTTGAACCTGCTGCGATTGTTTCAAGGCCGGATGAAAGAGAGCGACGTGGTTCCGCCGAAACCCGCGGATCCGAGCGACGTGGAAGGCGAACTCCACTTCGCGACCGTCGCCTACGGGGTCGGCAATTGGTTTTTGTATAACGGCGATACGGCCAAAGCGCAGGATTATTTTCGCCGGATCCTGACCACGCAGGTCTGGATCACGTGGGGCTTCGTCGGCGCCGAGACGGATCTTATCCGGTCGGGCGGCGCGAAGCGATAGGATCGAGCCACAGGCGCGAGGGTCCGACGATCGATACGCCCGGGATTTCCGTCCCGATGCGAAGTTTCTCGAACGAAGCCTTGGCCGGCGGTTTGGCCGTGAACGTGAGCCAATACTGTCCGCTGAATTCCTGATCCAGCCGTTTCAGGTATGGCGCAAAGGAGACCGGATTCATCATTTGTTCCCAGAAAAATTCTCCACCGGTGTCCTCGGTCAACTCGGAAAGGTAAATTTGGCCCCAGTTTATCAGGGCAAAGCTGTGGCCGGCGTGACCCGCACTTCCGAACCAGATGGCGTGCACGATGACGCGAGCGCGCAGTGCCGCGTCCTCGGCCTGGTCCAGGTAGACGTTGCCGGGACCGGCGCCGAAGTCGGGATCGATGCCGCTACTGACTAACAGAATTTCTCGAGGATGATCCGTGGCCGGCCATTTCTTGATCAGGCTCGCCACGGCGAGATAAGGACTGCCTGAAATTCCGGGAATGCCCAGCGGCAGACGAATCGCGTTTTGGGCGGCCTGATGATCCGCCGTCAGATCCTGCGTCACGCGAACCCTTCCGTTTTGCAAATAGCCGATGCCGATCTGCTCTCCGGGAGGCTGGTACGCGATGAAATTCCTGAGATCGCCGATCTGCGAACCCAGAATCATCGCATCGCCGTCGTCGATCAGAATCCAAAGTTGCAAACCGGCACGCTCCGGTCCCAGGGAGTCGAATCCCATGACGGGTACGCGGTGGTCACTTTGATACACCATCACATCGGCGGGGCCAACGTGCGCCTGAGTTCCGGCCTTGGACTCGACGGTAACAACCAACCGCGTGGGTGAAGCGGAATTACCGGGAACCGGTTGAGCAAACACTGGCGCAATACCGACCAGCGCACAGAGGATTGCCTTCATAAAGCTCTCTATTTATTTGACGCGGGTCAGCTTGATCCGGATTCCATTTTTCAAAACCGAAAATGGAGGCTATTCCTTCAATCGCGTCACGTCGGCCCCGGGCGGTTGTGGCAGGACGAACTTATCCGGAGTGACCTTCGGCGAATTGATGTCCATGTCGATCACGGTCAGCGTGACCTCATAGCCCTCGCGCGGCCGGAGAATCTGAATCAGCGACGGATAAGACCTTCCGTTGTATTTTTTCCAATCGGCGTAGCGGGTTTGGCTCAGCATTTCCCCGGATGCGTCGAAGGTCTTCTCCCGATCGATCTCCAGCGTGTAGCGGTCGAAGTAAAGGTTGCGCACCAGCTGCGGGACCCCACCCTCGTGGCGGACGACGAGCAGAATGTAGACGGCTTTGCTTTCGTCGGTATCGTTTTCGATCAGCGTGTTCTCCGGATCCGGAGCGACGATGATCAAGGAATTCAGAAAGGCAACCGGGCGCAGATTTTCCAGCTTGTTCTGCGAAGATGGCGGCGCGTTGTTGTCACCCTCGATGAAGCGGTCCTTGCTGGGAACGGAAACCCGGAAGTCCGCGCCGTTCGACACCATGTCGAAAATGGTCGAAGAGTGGATCACCGGGTCCAGACCGGCCACCCGAATCAGGTCCGGCCGGAGGAACAGAATGTCGCCGCGGACGGTCGCGTAATCCGTGATCGCGCCTCCAAACAGGCTCCCGACCGAAGGCGCCATGTCCGCGTGCATCGAGAATGACCGGATCGGATCGAACGTCGCGTGAATGCGCTCGATCAATTCTTCCTTGGACGCGGTGAGCAGCGGACGATTCGAAAGGCGCGCGGGCGGCGCGACCACGCGGCGCTGCACGAAGCATCCGCCCGCCGGCAGGATCGCCAGACAGACGGCGAGAAAATTTCGCGGGAGGCGCATGCACGAATACCTTTGGTTCAACCGCCCGCGCCGCGCTCGACGTGCCCTCCGAACTGGTAGCGCATCGCCGAGAGCAGTTTCGCCGCGAACTCGTCTTCGCCCCTCGATGCGAAACGCTGATACAGAGCGGCGCTCAAGACCGGCGCCGGTGTGGATTCCTCGATCGCGGCCAGAATGGTCCAGCGCCCTTCGCCGGAGTCCGAAACACGACCCGAGAAATCCTTGAGATCGGGCGATTCCAGAAGCGCGATCGCCGTCAAATCCAGAAGCCACGAGGCGACCACGCTGCCGCGCCGCCAGACCTCGGCCACATCGGCGAGGTTCAAATCGTACTGATAATGTTCCGGATCACGCAGCGGAGCGGTCTCCGCATCCACCGCGCGATCGCGCTTGCCGGCATTGGCATGCTTCAGAATGTTGATCCCTTCCGCATACGCGGCCATCAGCCCGTATTCGATTCCGTTGTGGACCATCTTCACGAAGTGCCCCGCGCCCGAAGGTCCGCAGTGCAGATAGCCTTCCTCGGCAGTTCCCGGCGCCTTCTCGCGTCCCGGCGTTCTCTCGGCATTTCCTCGTCCGGGCGCCAGCGTCTTGAAAATCGGATCAAGGTGCTCCACCGTTTCCCTCGGCCCGCCGATCATCTGGCAATATCCGCGCTCCAGGCCCCATACGCCGCCGCTGGTGCCGACGTCGACGTAGCGAATCCCGCGAGGCGCCAGTTGCCGCGCGCGACGAATGTCGTCGATGTAGTACGAATTCCCGCCGTCGATCACGATGTCGCCCGGTTCGAGCAGCGCGGCCAGTTCCTCGAGCGTGGAATCGACCACCGCGGCCGGGACCATCAGCCATACAGCGCACGGCGGCTCCAGCTTGCTCACGAAATCGCCCAGCGAGTTCGCGGCGGTCGCGCCCTCGCCCGCAAGCTTCGCAACATTGCCCGAATTCCGGTCGAAGACTACGCAGTGATGTCCGCCCCGCTCTAAACGCCGCACCATGTTCGCGCCCATTCGCCCGAGTCCTATCATTCCAAGTTGCATTCTGCAGATTTCCTCATATCGATTTCTCGATTCGTCGACCGCTGCTTTTCACAATAGCGGATCGAGCGAGCCTCTCGAAACCGTTCATGGCCATAAATCCCGCTGAACTTCTGCGAACCGGCTCACGATTTGCTCCTCAAGAGGATGCCGGCCATCGCGCACGATCATTTTGCCGTCGACGCACACTTCTTTTACCGCGGTTCGCTCCAGCGCAAACACGACCTGATTCAGAAGCGAATCCGCGTCCGCGCCGGCGATCGACGGATCGTTCAGATCGACCGTGAAAAAATCCGCGGGCCTGCCGGGTTCGAGCGCGCCGCCGGGCGCGCCGAGACTCGCCGCGCCGGTCGCCGTCGCCGAGTGAAACAATCTTCGCGCCAGCGCATCGCGCGACGGCGAATCGGCTAGCACCGCTCGCGCCAGTTTGTTCATCCGCAGATCGTATTCGAGCAATCTTGCATCTTCGAGCAAATCGATCTGAATATTGCTGTCCGTGCCGAAACAAATACCGGCGCCGGCGTTGTATAAACCGTCCGCCGGAACCGCCCCGTCGCCGAGATTGCGTTCCGACGTCGGACAAGCGCACACATGGGACTTGCCTAAGAACCGCATCTCATTGCCGGTAACGTGAATCGCGTGGATGCCGGTAAATCTGGAATCGAGGATTCCCTCGTCATGCAGCAGCTCTACCGGACGCCGGCCATATTCGGCTACGCACGCCTCCACTTCCGCCGGCTGCTCGGCAACGTGCATGTGCAGGGGCAGATCCGCCGCGCGCGCATATTTCGCGACCTCGCGAAGATAGTCGAGCGGCGCCGCGCGAACGCTGTGCGGAGCAACACCTACCCACGCGAGATCCGAATGGACGGCCGCGCGCAACGCTTCCGTATCGGCGATGAAATCCGCGGCGAGCGGCGTGATGAATCGCGCCTGCAACGGATCGGGCGGCCGATTCCAACCCGCGCGAACGTAGGCGGAGCGCAACAGCGCCAGGCGCAATCCCACTTCGTTCGCCGCGCGCACCATCTCGAGCGCCAGCAAATTCCGGACGCCGTACGGTGCGCCGCGGGCATCGTGATGCAGGTAATGAAATTCACCAACCGTGGTGATTCCGGTGAGCATCATCTCGAGAAACGCCATCCGCGCGATCGCGTACATCGCCTCCGGCCCGATGCGATTCGCCGCGTGATACATGCTGACGCGCCAGGTCCAGAACGTATCGCGGTGCGCCGTGGTTTTATGCTCCGTTCGTCCACGGATGGCCCGTTGAAACGCGTGCGAATGGACGTTCACCAGTCCCGGAAGCGCCGCCCGATGCGTCAGCTTGATCGCCGCATTCAGATTGGCAGGCTCGCGGGAAAATCGCGCGATCCGGCCATTTCGATCGGCCATCATCGCGAGTCCGGTCTCGAATCGGCCGTCAACATAAATGAGATCCGGCAGCCAGCCGGTTTCCGCCACCACGTTCACAGCGTAACGCACGGGTACAATTGAGAGATGTTACGTTTCACTGCTGCGCTCATCGTGTTCTCCGGCTTGTGCTCCGCGCAGCCATTGATCCGCGTCGCCAATCTTTCCTCGCCGCCCGTCATCATCGCCTATGGCGACATCCGTTTTACCGATACCGGTGAAGACGTAGCCACCAATCCGAAGGTTCGCCGATGGCTGGTCGATAAAATCGCCTCCGAGAAGCCCGATGCGGTCCTGCTCAGCGGCGACATTCCCTTTCATGGCGGCAATCTGGACGACTACGCCGTGTTTCGAGCCGAAACCAAGTCCTGGGTTGCGGCGCACCTGCTGATTTTGCCGGCCCTCGGGAATCATGAAATGTATCTCAACGCGCAACGTGAATGCGAGGAAAACGAAACCGTCTGCATCGACAACTGGTGGAAGACTTTTCCGGAGCTGAACGGGCATCGATGGTATTCGGCCGAGCTCGGCGACGGCATCCTGGTGTTGAATCTCGACAGCACTTCGCCGCTCGATCCCGAGGATGCGCAGCTCCGCTGGGTGGACGAACAGCTCAAGGCTTTGCAACCGTCGGTCAAATTCGTTTTCATCAATATGCACCATCCCCCGATGGCGGATCCGATCGAAGGAGACCCGGATCACAGCGGCCGTCCCAATGAAGCGATGCTGGCCACGTATCTGCGCCGCTCACCGCAACGCAAGCAGGTGCGCTTCATCGTGACCTCCGGACACGTCCATAATTACGAACGATTTTCCCGCGACGACGTCACCTACCTGGTCAGCGGAGGCGGCGGCGCGCAGCCCCGAAAATTCGATCGCAGCCCGAACGATCAATATCAGGATCCGGCGTTCCCGAATTATCACTACCTGAAATTTGTTTTGCAGGGCAACAAATTTACTGCCGAGATGATCCGTGTGGCCGACCCAAAATCCAAGTCGCCCAAATGGGAAGTCAAGGATCGCTTCGAAATCGTCGCGCCCTAAGGCCACTTTGCTAAAATCCCGTGCATGAGCTCTCTTTATCCGCCGAGCGAACAGTTTGCCCGCGACGCTCACGTCCAGAGCATGGACCAATATCGCGAGCTGTGCCGGCGCGCCGAACAGGAACCCGAAGCGTTCTGGGCCGAGGTGGCCCAACGCGAGATTCACTGGTTTGAAAAATGGTCGCGGGTGCTCGAATGGAACCCGCCCTTCGCGCGCTGGTTTGCGGACGCGAAAACCAACGTCTCTTATAATTGTTTGGATCGCCACCTCGCGACGCATCGCAAGAACAAGGTGGCCATTCTGTGGGAAGGCGAGCCCGGCGATCAACGCTTCCTCACCTATCAGGAACTGCACCGGCTGGTGGTCCGGTTCGCGAGCGTTCTCAAGTCGCGCGGCTACCAGGCTGGCGACCGCGCCGTCATCTATATGGGGATGGTGCCGGAGCTGCCCATCGCGATGCTCGCCTGCGCGCGGCTCGGCATCATCCACAGCGTGGTGTTCGGCGGATTCTCCGCGGAAGCGCTGAAGTCGCGTATTCAGGATTTGGGCGCTCAACTGGTCATCACCGCCGATGGCGGTTTCCGCCGCGGACGCGAAGTGAAACTGAAGCCCGCCGTCGATGAGGCGCTCGCCGATTGTCCCAGCGTTCGCGACGTGATCGTGTACCGCCGCACGGGTTCCGATATTTCCATGCAGGCGGGCCGCGACCACTGGTGGCACGATCTGGACGAGCACGCGATCGAAGATTGCCCGGCGGTGCATCTCGATAGCGAGCATCCGCTCTACGTTCTCTACACCTCCGGCACCACCGGACGGCCCAAGGGAATTCTCCACACCACCGGCGGATATCTCACCGCGGTCACCGTGAGCATGAAGTGGGTCTTCGATCTGCGCGATGAAGACACCTTCTGGTGCTCGGCCGATGTCGGCTGGGTTACCGGCCACAGCTACATCGTCTACGGACCGCTCGCGGCCGGCGCGACCACCGTGATGTATGAAGGCACGCTGGACTATCCGCAATTCGACCGTTGGTGGCGCATCGTCGAGAAATATCGCGTCAACATTTTCTATACTTCGCCGACCGCGATTCGCGCGCTGATCCGGCAGGGCGAGCATTGGCCGAACGCGCACGATCTTTCGAGCCTGCGCCTGCTCGGTTCGGTAGGCGAGCCGATCAATCCCACCGCGTGGGAGTGGTATCACCGCGTGATCGGCAAGCACCGCTGCCCGATTGTCGACACCTGGTGGCAGACCGAAACCGGTTCGATCATGATCGCTCCGATGCCGGGAGCGGTGCCGCTGAAACCCGGCGCGGCTACTTTGCCGCTGCCCGGCGTGCTGCCCGAAATCGTCGACCTGAACGGCAATCCCGTCGGCGACGATAAAGAAGGTTATCTGATTCTCCAGCGGCCGTGGCCGAGCATGGCGCGCACCCTGTGGGGCGATCCCGAGCGATACAAGGAGCAATACTGGAGCCGCGTACCCGGAAAATATTTCACCGGCGACGCCGCGCGGCGCGATGCGGACGGCTACTACTGGGTGCTGGGCCGCGTGGATGACGTAATGAACGTCAGCGGCCATCGCCTGAGCACCATGGAAGTGGAATCCGCGCTGGTGCGCCATCCCGCGGTGGCCGAAGCTGCGGTGGTCGGAAAGCCGCACGAAATCACGGGACAGGCCGTGTGCTGCTTCGTCACGCTCAAGCGCGGCGATTGGAATCATCAGGAACTCGGCATCGAGCTGCGCCAATGGGTCGCGCACGAAATCGGCAGCTTCGCGCGGCCCGAAGAGATCCGCTTTTCCGAGGCGCTGCCGAAAACGCGCAGCGGGAAAATCATGCGCCGCCTGCTGCGCGAGATCATCACCACCAATTCCGTCACCGGCGACGTTACTACGCTCGAAGATCTGACCGTCGTCACACGGCTCGCTTCGCAGCAGGACGAAGATTGAACGTTGACGTTCTGGTTCTCTCGAATCTCGCTGCGACGCTGTTTCTCGTGGGTTTGGCGTGGTTCTTACAGACCGTGCATTTGCCGCTGCTGCGCCGCGCCGCCGCAATCGACTTCGCCGGCTGCGTAAAAGCCCAGCGCGCCCGCAACACCGCGCTGATGGCGCTGCCGATGCTGATCGAGCTGATCACCGGCATCTGGCTGTTGGCGACGCCGCTGCCGCATCAGGACGTGTTCCATGCCTTCCTGTTGCTCGCGATTATATGGATCGTGACGCTCGCCGGGATCGTTCCGCTCAATTCGCACCTCACGCATGCTTACGATGAAGGCGCGCTCCGCGGTCTCATCCGCTGGAACTGGATTCGCACGCTGTGCTGGACCGCTCGGGCCGCAATCATGACTTGGATCACCGCGGGCCGTCTGCGCATCCATTAAAGCGATGGCGGAACATCGCGTGGTCATCCTGGGAGGCGGTTTCGGCGGCCTGTACGCGGCCAAGGCGCTGCGCAAAGCCGATGTCGACGTCACTCTGCTCGACCGTCGGAATTTTCATTTGTTCCAACCGCTGCTCTATCAGGTCGCCACCGGATCGCTTTCCTCCGGCGAAATCACGTCGCCGTTGCGCGCCGTTCTGCGCCATCAGAAAAATATGCGAGTCCTGTTGGGCGAGGCGGTCGATCTCAACCCCGATCGCCGCGAGTTGATCCTTGCCGACGGCGTCATCCCGTACGACATGCTGATCGTTGCCACCGGCGCTCAAAATTTCTACTTCGGAAATGACCAATGGAAACCGTTCGCGCCCGGCCTCAAGTCGATCGAGGATGCGGCCGCCATTCGCAGCAAAATTCTCTACGCTTACGAAGCTGCGGAACGGGAATCCGACGCGGATCGCCGGCGCGCGTGGCTGACTTTCGTAATTGTCGGCGGAGGCGCGACCGGCGTCGAACTCGCCGGCGCGCTTGCCGAAATCGCCACCGACACTTTGCGCCACGATTTTCGCTCCATCCGGCCGGAGCAATCGCGCATTCTCCTGATCGAAGGATCCCCACACGTCTTGCCCGCGTTTCCCGAAAGTCTTTCGATCGATGCGGAACGCGCGCTGATTGGGCTGGGCGTGCTCCCGCGCACCAACACCCGCGTAACCGCAATCGATCCCGAAAGCGTGACGCTCAGGACCGCGAACGGAATCGAGCGGCTGGAAACCCGCACCGTTCTGTGGGCCGCCGGCGTGAAAGCCACCGGATTCAGTCGCATTCTGGCGGCCAAGGCGGGCGCGGAGCTCGACAAGCTCGGCCGCGTGTTCGTTTCCCCGGATCTGACGCTTCCCTCGCGCGCTGAAATTTTCGTTATCGGCGACCTCGCCCATTTCGAGCAGGATGGAACCACTCTGCCGATGGTGGCGCCCGTGGCGATGCAGCAAGGCCGTTACGTGGCGGCCTCCATCATCGCGCGTCTTCGCGGCCAAGCGGCCTCACCATTCCGCTACTTGGACAAAGGCTCGCTGGCCGTGATCGGCCGCGCCAATGCCGTGGTCGATATCGGCAGGCTTCGCTTCCACGGACCTTTCGCATGGCTGATCTGGCTGGTCGTCCACATCCTCTACCTCGCGCAATTTCGCAATCGCTTCATCGTGATGTCGCTGTGGGCCTTCGAATACCTGACGTTCGCGAAGGAATCGCGCCTCATCATGCGCCGAGACGAGCAACGCGAAGGCCAGGAACGTGATCAGCGCTCCGGTTGATCGTAAGGTGGAATCCGGCGCGCCCAAATATTGCGATAGCGCACCGGATTGCCGTGATTCTGAAGCAGGATCGGGCCCTCGGCCGGCTGCGAAACATATTTCGCCACGGCGCGATACACCGTGGGACCCATCGCGTCCCTGTGATTCTGCACCAGCACTCCGTTGTGAAACACGGTGAGGTACGCCGGCTTCGCGAGCCGTCCATTTTCAAATTTCGGCGCTTCGAACACGATGTCGTACGTCTGCCACTCGCCCGGTTTGCGCGACGCATTCGCCAGCGGAGGCCATTGCCCGTAAATCGCCGCCGCCTGCCCATCGGCGTAGGTCGGATTCTCATACGAATCGAGCACCTGCACTTCATATCGCGTTTCGAAGAATACGCCGCTATTGCCACGCCCCTGACTCGTTCCGCTGGGCGGCGAAGGCGTGGCCCATTCGACATGCAATTGCACATCGCCGAATTTTTCTTTCGTCGCGATCCCGTCCTTCCCCGCGACCTCGACGTAACCGTTCGCCACCTTCCATCTTGCGGGTGCGTTCGACCCAGCCGTAGTCCAGTGCGAGAGATCTTTGCTGTCGAACAGAGCCACGGCGTCCGAAGGAGCGTCGCCCGCGCGCGCTCCGGGCGTCACCACGCGCGGATGCGGGCGTGCCGGATCGTGCACGTGATACGGCAACCCCGGAAGCATCGGCGTGTCTGTGAATCCCAGCTCGCGATCCTGAGCGATCAGTGCGATCGCAGCGGCAAAGGCAGCCCAAAGGATTTTTTGCACGATTCGAGTATACGCGCACGTTAAAATGAAAATAGTGGAGCGGTTTTTCATCAAAAATTTCGGCTGCCGCGCATCGCAAGCCGATGGCGCGGCGATCGAGGCGGGCCTGGCCGCGAAAGGATTCACCGCATCCGGCGAACCGGCCGATGCCGATCTGATCGTATTGAATACCTGCACCGTCACCTCCACCGCCGACGAGGAAGTGCGGCAGGTGATCCGGCGGATTCATCGCGAGACTCCGCACGCGCGTATCGTGGTGACCGGTTGCTATGCGCAGCGCGCGCCCGAGGAGCTCGCCGCGATGGACGGCGTCTCGTTGGTGGCCGGAAATTCGCATAAAACGCGAATCCCCGATCTTGTTTCGGTTCCTTATCACGGCCAGATCGAGGTCGGCGATATTTTCGCGCAGCACGATTTTCTTTCGGCTCCGGTCGCCGACGCGGCCGGCGAGCGCACGCGGCCCAATTTGAAAATTCAGGACGGCTGCAACCATCGCTGCTCGTTCTGCATCATCCCGTATGTCCGTGGCCGGAGCCGCAGCGCGCCGCCGGAGCAGGTAATCACGCAGGTCCGGAATCTCGCCGAAAAATATCGCGAGGTGGTGCTGAGCGGCATCAATCTGGGCCGCTGGGGCCGCGATTTTCCCGGCCGCGTTCGCCTCGCCGATCTGATTTGCCGCCTGCTCGAGGAAACCCCGGTCGAGCGTCTGCGCCTCAGCTCGGTCGAACCGATGGATTTTTCAGACGAGCTGCTCGATTTGATGGCCGCCTCGCCGCGCATCGCCAAGCATGTTCACGCGCCGCTGCAATCGGGATCGGATCGCGTGCTGCGCCGCATGCGCCGCAAATATCGCCCGCGGCATTACGCGGATCGCATCTTCAAAGCGCGGGCCCTGATGCCCGATTGCGCCGTCGGCGCCGACGTCATGACCGGTTTCCCCGGCGAAACCGGCGAAGAATTCGAAGAATCGCGCGCGTTCATCGAAAGCCTGCCGTTCACCTATCTGCACGTATTCACCTATTCCGAGCGCCCCGGCACGCCGGCCGCGGAACTGCCGCAAGTCCCGCAGCACATTCGAAAACAGCGGACCCGCGTACTGCGCGATCTTGCGGCGCGAAAAAATCGCGAATTTCGACGTTCGATGATCGGGCGGACGATTTCCGCGGTGACGCTCGACTCCGGCGCGCTGGCGGAAAATTATCTGAAAGTGAAACTCGCGGCGCCACGCGAGCCGAATCGCATTATCGACATCCGCATCGGCGGGTTGACCAGCGATGGCCTGCTCGAATCGGGCGCGCTACCGGTGCTCACGTCGTAAGCGGCCCCACAGATTCCGAATCCCGGAAATTTATTGTCGCCGCGTTCCCGGTGGGAAGAACTCGATCTTCCAGGGCTACGATCATGATCACATCTCGCGCCGGTTTTCGAGCGATTTCGAGATCGTCACCTCGTCCGAAAATTCAAGATCGCTGCCCACCGGAATGCCCATCGCGATCCGCGTCACTTTCATTCCCAGCGGCTTCAACAAACGCGATAAATAAACCGCCGTTGCCTCGCCTTCGACCGTGGGATTGGTCGCCAGAATCACTTCCTTCACCTCGCCCTGCGCAATCCGGTCGAGCAATCCTTTGATCTTCAACTGCTCCGGCCCGACGCCGCGCAGCGGAGAAATGGCGCCGTTCAACACGTGGTACAAACCGTCAAACGTGCGCGTCGTTTC
>DATHCE010000154.1:0-9098 GCA_035319685.1 Bryobacteraceae bacterium
CCGCGCCGTCGAACCCCGGGCCGGTCGCGCCCGCCACGCCCTGATGCCCGAACCGGTCATAGGCCGCGCGCTTCTGCGGATCGCTCAACACGCTATAGGCTTCGTTGGCTTCCTTGAATTTTTCCTCGGCCGCGTGATCGCCCGGATTCAAATCCGGATGGTGCTGGCGCGCAAGTTTCTTGTAGGCGCTCTTGAGCCCCTGGTCATCGCAGTTGCGCTCGACCCCGAGCACCTCATAATAATCGCGTTTCGTCACGCTCATTTCGACGCGGGCTCGACCGCCACCTTCACCATCGCCGGCCGCATCAGACGACCCTTAAAATTGTATCCCCGCTGAAATTCATCGAGTACGGTATGGTCCGGTGCCTCGTCCGTTTCCACCGTCTCGACGGCGTGATGGATTTGAGGATCGAACGGCTGCCCCTTGGAAACAATCGGCTCTAATCCGAGTTTCTTGAGGGCTTCGTAAAAGCGATTGTAAATCAGCTTGATTCCGGCCGAATACTCCTTGTCGGAGGTCTCGGACTTGGACGCCCGCTCGAAATCGTCGAGCACCGGCAACAGCACACGCACCGCTTCCGCCGAGGCGTACTCGAACAATTCCACGCGCTCGCGTTCGGTTCTGCGTTTCAGGTTCTGAAACTCGGCCTGCGACCGCAGCAGCCGATCCTGCAAATCCGCCTTTTCCGCGGCCAGTTGATCGCGTTCCGCGGTCACCGCGGCAAGCGCGTCCGGCGCGGTTACCGGATCCTCGGCCAGTCCGGAATCCTCCGCGCCCTGCCGGCTGCTTGTTTCCATCTTCTCTGCTGACACTGCTTGCTGCTCCCCTGCTTTAAGATTAACATTGGCCGCAAAATCGGATAGGTCGCCGGCGCGTATCAGACGCTAAGGAATCGCAAGCGGCGGCCGGCGACGCTAACGGCGATGCTACTCGCCCCGGAACGCCGAGCCGACGTTTTGCACCGCGCTCATCACCCGGCCGTAGTTCATCCGCATCGGACCCAGCACCGCGATCACCGCCGACAATCCGTTCGGCAGGATCACCGGCAAGCCGATCAGCGCCAGCTCGCCCATCGACGGATGCACTTCGCCCAACCCGACGTGCACGCCGATCTCGCCGGCCGGTCTCTCTAAAAATCGGTCGAGCAGTTCGAGCACCCGCTTTTTTTCTTCGAGCGCGCGGAACAACTCGCGCATCTTTTCGCGCGTCAGATGCAGGTCAAGCGTCAACAGGTAACTCGCGCCCTCCATGTGAACTTCGGGCGTCGATTCCATCTCCAGCAGGCCCTTGGAATACAGCAGCGTCAGCTTTTGCAGCAGCGTGTCGTAGGCCGCGCTCGCCTGTTCGAGCCGCTCGGAAAGCTCTTTGCGGACGCGCTCCAGTCGCCATCCCGAAAAATTCCGGTTGATGTAATTTCGAATCGAACCCAGCTCCTCCGAGCTCACCGGCTCATCGAGCGTCACCACCCGGTTGCGCACCTCGCCGTCGCGCGTGATCACCACCATCAGCACCCGCCGGTCAGGCAGCGCCACCAGCTCAATTTGATCCAGTGCGGGACTCAACTGCGGAATCGCCGCCGCAATGCCGACGCTGCGCGTCATTTCGGTCAGCATGCGCGAAGTGTGCTCCACGCGCGCCTCCACCGAATCCAGTCGCCCGTACTCGGAACGCAGCCGCTCCAACTCCACTGTGGCCAGCGTGCGCAGCCGCACCGACTGCACGTAGCTTCGGAACGCCTTTTCTGTCGGAACCCGCCCGGCCGAGGTGTGGGGCTGCGAAAGATATCCTTCCTCGTCCAGATCCGCCATGATGTTGCGGATCGATGCGGCGCTCAACGGGTCGCGGCGCCGGCGCGAAATCGAGCGCGAGGCGACCGGCTCGCCGGTCTCGATGTATGCCTCGACGATCTCGTGCAGAACTTCTCTGCTGCGCGGCGTCATCTCTGCAACTCCTATTCCAATCTTACGGGCGTGTGACAGCGACGGTCAAGATGGATCAGCCATCTTGACCGATAGAATTCTTGAATCGCCAATCTGCTTTTCTTGAGAGACAGCGGCCCGCCGTCACCGGCGCGGCTGATCGATATAAACCCCAACCGGCGGAGTTCGCCCCGCTCGGCGCTCCAGGTGAGCGCGGCGTGAACCGGATGATGGTCCCGCCCGCGATTCTGATTCAACGGACCCGGCGTGCGCCCGAATTCGCCCATCGCGACGACCCGCACATCCCGCCGGTCACGCTTCAGTCCCTCGATCAGTCGCGCGATGCCCCGATCGAATGCCGCGCACATCGGCCGCAGATTTTCGTACAGATTGCCGTGATGATCCCAGCTCCCGAAATCGATACGGATCGATCGATGCCAGGCCGCAAGCCCCCGTGCCTCCGCGCACGCATCTATAAAGCTCGCGCGATCCGCGCGTAGCGATACGTCGCAGGCCGGATGCGCGCTCAGCGCCACGCGATGATCCCTCGACGCTGCACGCAGCCCGCGGACCAGTCGAATTTCGTTCAGATGCCCGGCAAGCGCCGGCATCAGGCCACGCGGAAACCCGGGCGAAAACCCGCGCACCGGATCCATCCAGTCCGGCGTCCACGGCCCGGCCTGAAAGTCGAACAGATCGGTATGGCTCGGCCCTCCCTCCATCGAAACAAAGATGAGGTGTTCCGTTCCGGCGGCAAATCCGATCCCGCACGCCGCCGCGGCCTGACTTAAGAAAACCCGCCGGGTCATCACTTCTCTGTGAGCCTCCTCAAATCCGATGGTACGCCCGTCCCCTTTTTCAACAAACTCCTAAGGTGCCCCTCTCCTTAGACCTGTCTTAAGAACTAAGTATGTCTAACGTTTTGTACTTAGTCTTCCGATAGTAAGAGCGGCAATGTCTGAACTTTTCACGGCGCTACAATGGTCGCTCAAGCTGGCCGCCTGGGCCACCCCTGCCATTGGGCGTGCGTGGAGCCTGGAGCGCAGTCTCAATCGCGTCGAAGGCGAGCGCAATCTCAAATTGCGCAACTACGCCGAAGCGGAAAAATACCTCACCGACGCCGTTGCCGAGGCCGATCAGCGGCATCATTCGGTGCGGAGAATCCAGTTCCGCCTGGAACTGGCCGAGGCGCAGCGCAAACAGGGCAAGCTCGCCCAAGCGGAATCGACGGTCCGTACGGCGCTCGAGCACACCGCGCGCATTTCCAATCCCTCCGGATACGTGCAATGCCTGGACGCGCTCGCCGAAGTGTTTCACGATGGAGAAAATTTCCCGGCCATGGAAGCGGTGCTCCAGGAAGGCGTGCGGATTGAAGCGGCGATGCCGCATCCCGATCCGCTGCGCATGGCCCGGCGCATTCACCGGCTGGGTATCGCGCGGCACAAGAACGGACGGAGCAGCGAAGCCATTCCGGCGCTCGAAAAGGCGCTGGCCATGCACGAGGAGACCTTTGGCCCCGATCACCCGGATACCGCCGACGTATTGGGTGAACTTGGCCCCATCTATCGCGCGCAAGGCAATCACGAGCGGGCGCAGGAGTGCCTGCGGCGCGCGCTGCGCACGCACGAACGGGAGCAGGGTTGGGATTCCGAGCAGGCCATGCGCGACCTGCATCACCTGGCCGGTTCGCTCGAAGAATCCGGCAACATCGAAGGCGCCGCCGATTTGTACGAGCGCGCGCTCGGCCTCAAGCTCCGGATGTTGGGCGGATCCCTGGACGACCTGGCCGAGATGCAGTTCGGCATGGCCGGGATTTACATCGGCTGGTCGAATTACGCCCGCGCCCGGGAGTTGCTGGCCGAAGCGGTCGGCACCTTCAAGCGCAAGAAGGACGTGCGCCTCGCGGTGACCTATGAAACCATCGCGCACGTGGAGGAATGCTCCGGACGGTATCAGGAAGCGGTGTCGGAGCTGGGGCGCGCGGCGAAGGTTTGGGAGTTGTTAGGCGACGCCCGCAGGCACGAGCTGATCGAAAACATGGAGCATCGCGCCGAGCTGCTCGACCAGATTCGCCGCAAAGGCGAAGCCGCGTGGCTCCGCACAAGAATCGCGGAGCTGAACGGCGCGTCGCAGGCGCAAGGCGCGTGAATCAGCGCAGCTCGGGGCTGGTCGCCGTGGCCGGCTCGGCCGTGAAATTCTGGCGGATCACCAGCGTCTGATCGGAATAAAACGTGCGGCTGCCCGAGTTTCCAAACGCTTCCGGCACCGCCGTAATCGAGTATCCGGTGGCCGTTCCGGCGACCGTGAAAATATAGCCGGTGTTTTTTCCATCGGCCAGATTTTTCGGGATGATATCAGCCGCCGCGGGACCCGCCGCGCCGCTCGCCGGCGGCCCAAGCTCGGTCAGATTGGCCGCATAGCGCCCGAATTGCGAATAATATTGCGTCTCGGCCTGATGGATGGTGGTAATCTGGCGGATCGCCGCCTGCTCGCGCGCCAGCATCAACTGTTTGTTCATCTTCGGCACGGCGATGGCCGCGATGATGAGAATAATCGAGATGACGATCAGCAGCTCGATGAGCGAAAATCCACGACGGCGCCAGTTGAGCCTCATACCTAATATCCTAGACGCTTCCGGGGGCGCCGGCGTGCATGGATTCGCCTCCATGGTACACTGCCGTTGACAAAAGAGGCGGCAAATGATCAAAGTCTTTGGTGTATTCCTCCTGGCAGGCGCTTGTTTCGGCCCGGTTTACGGTCAGGCGAAGAAACAGGCGGCGTCCGCGGACGCCGAAACCGTCAAACAACTCGAGCGCGAGTGGCTGGACGCCGAGAAGGCGGGCGACACGGTCAAAATCGGTTCGATCCTCGCCGACGACTGGGTGGGCCTTCAGTCCGATGGCTCGTCAGAAACGAAGCAACAGGCGATCGATGGTATTAAGTCGGGTGCCGATAAGATGCTGTCGGCTGATTTGGGACCGATGAGCGTCAAGCTGATCGGACCGGTCGCCATCGTCCAAGGCAGCGACGTGGAAAAAAGCTCCTCCAAAGGAAAAGACACCAGCGGCAAATGGGTGTGGATGGATGTGTTCGTAAAGCGCGACGGCCGCTGGCAGGTGGTGCGATCGCAAGTGGCCAGGCTCCCCTAGTCCTGACTTACCTGAAATACGGCGCGGGGAGTGTTGCCAGCCGTGTTCCAGACTGTTTCCACATCGGAGAGCGGAAATGTCTTGGTTGCAATTTCAAATTTGGCCGGTACGGTCGCTTGCAGCAAATCTTCGATGGATTTCACCAGACGTTCCATCGGAATGCTGCCGATGCCGCTTCCCATCAGTTCGATTGCCGAAGAACGAAGCGCTGCACTGGGCAACGTAATATTTGGCGCGCTCACCGAACCGATCTGCACGAAACGGATCGGGACGGCTTCCTCTCCTGCTTTGGCTGCCGCGATGATCACCCGCTCCGCGCTTTCTCCCCAGAGATAGTCCAGAACAACATCAATTCCGCCGCGAAATTGCTCCTGTAAAGCATCCTCAAACTCATCACCCGTGGACCCGAGCGGGATCGTCACATCCGCTCCTGAAGTTCTGACGGCTTCAAGCGCATCCCTGTTCCGGCCTGTCGCGATGACTTTTTTCGCGCCCATATGCTTTGCGATTTGGACCGCCAAACGGCCTGCCGTGCCCGTTGCTCCGTTTACCAGCACGACTTCTCCTCGCGCCAGCCTGGCGCGTTCCCTCAACGCCGCCCACGCCGACATGCCGGGATTGGCGATGGCGGCAGCGGTCACGTCGTCTAATCCGTCCGCCAGCGCGACGCATTGCCCTAGCGGAACAACGGTTTGTTCCGACATGCTGCCGAAAGGCGCTCGGGGCAGCACGAAATACACGCGGCGGCCGTCGTCGAGACGGCCCACACCGTCGATTCCCACCACAAACGGAAGGTTTCCGGGGGCCGAGCTATAGTGCTTTCCCGATGCCCTGCTTTTCACCAGGGGGCTGAGCGCGGCCGCCGATACCGTCACGCGAACCTCGTCAGCCGCAGCAACGGGGTCCTTGAAATGATCGTATATGGGCGTTTTGCCCGCCGCGACGACAATCGCTGCTTGCATGGTTTGGTCTTCTTTCAAGATATGTGTATTATACACATATAGGCATCGCGCGTGAACCGACAAATTCTCGAGCTTCATCACACCCTGGTCGATTTGGTCGGCCTCATGAACCAGCCCCAGCGCGACAGCGCGCTGCTTCAAGAAGCTGGTGTCGGCTTAGACCGGGCTTTATTCCCGTTATTGGTCGGAATCGAGCGCAGAGGCCCCATCGGCGTTGTGGAATTGGCCAACCTGGCTGGACGGGATTACACGACGGTAAGCCGTCAGGTCGCGAAACTCGAAAGCCTTGGGCTCATCGCGCGTCGTCCGTCGAAAGCTGACAAAAGAGTGCGCGAAGCGAAAATTACGGCCAAAGGACTAAGGATGACCACCCGGATTCAAGCAGCCCGCGAGCGTATCGCCACGGCGCTTTTTGCCAACTGGACGCGGCGCGACCTTCAAGACCTGGCACGTCTGATGCACCGGTTCACAGATGATCTTTCGACCGTGCCCTAACACGTTTCCCCCTCGTGTTCATTCGTGTTCTTTCGTGGCTTGATGAATTCGCCCCAGTCGTCGCCACAATCCCCCGAGCAGATCCAGCCTTAGCGCGTTCGCCCCGTCCGATAATGCGCGTTCCGGCGCTTCATGGACTTCCAGGAACACGGCGTCCACGCCCGTTGCGACCGCGGCTCGCGAAAGCGGCTCGATGAACTGCGGCTGGCCGCCGGACGCCGTTCCCGCCGCGCCCGGAAGCTGGACGCTGTGCGTCGCGTCGAACACCACCGGAAAGCCGAAGCCGCGCATGATCACGAGACCGCGCATATCCACCACCAGATTGTTGTAGCCGAACGCGCTGCCGCGCTCGGTGAGCATAATTCGATCGTTTCCCGTGGATGCCACTTTTTCCGCAGCGAGCCGGATATCGTGCGGCGCAACGAACTGGCCCTTCTTGATGTTCACCACGCGACCGGTGCGGCCGGCCACGACCAGCAGATCGGTCTGGCGGCACAGAAACGCCGGAATCTGCAAAATATCGGCGGCTTCGGCGGCGGCCTCGGCTTGCCCCGGCTCGTGGATGTCGGTGAGCACGGCAAATCCGGCGTCGCGCACGGTTTTCAAAATGCGCAGGCCTTCTTTCAAGCCCGGCCCGCGGTAGGAGGTGACGCTCGAGCGGTTGGCTTTATCGAACGACGCCTTAAAGATGAACGGTCCCGCGATTTTCGCGATCTCGCGCGCCAGAAAATGGACGTGCTCTTCGCTCTCGATGACGCACGGTCCGGCGATCAGCGTGAGCGATCCGTCGCCGATCGCAATGTGATCGTTGACTCGCACGCTACCGGATGACGATCTCCTGAATTCTGACTCCTGAGTCCGCGTCTTTTGCGTCCGTTCCGGACTGGCTCCTGAGTCCTTTGTATTCGAGCGCCGCGCCGATAAAGGCGCGGAACAGCGGATGCGGCTCGAGCGGCTTCGATTTGAACTCGGGATGGAACTGGCAGCCGAGGTACCAGGGATGGTCCGCCAGCTCGCAAATCTCGACGTAGATGCCGTCCGGAGTCTCGCCCGTCAACCGTAATCCGTGCCCGGTGAGCACTTTTTCGTAATCGCGATTGAATTCGTAGCGGTGGCGATGGCGCTCGCTGATTTCGGCCTTTCCGTACGCCTCTCGCGCGAAACTGCCTTCGGCCAGCAGGCACGGGTACGCGCCCAGGCGCATCGTCCCGCCCAGCTCGTCGACGCCCCGCAGCTCGCGCAGCTTATATATGACGCGATCCGGAGTCGCCGGATCGAACTCGGTCGAATTGGCGTGCGCCAGGCCGCAGACGTTGCGCGCGTATTCGATCACCATGGTCTGCATCCCCAGGCAGATGCCGAAGTACGGCACCTTGCACTCGCGCGCGTAACGGATCGCGCACAGCATGCCCTCGACGCCGCGGCGCCCGAATCCGCCCGGAACAAGAATGCCGTCGAATGTTTCCAGCTCCGCCATGGCGTCGGGCCATTTCAGGTTCTCGGCCTCGATCCAGGTGAAATTGACCTTGCAATCGTGCGCCAATCCGCCGTGCAGCAGCGCTTCTTTCAGGCTCTTGTAGGAATCCTCGTATTCGACATATTTACCGGCGATGCCGATCGATACCGTGCGCCCCGGATGCTTCAGGCGCCGCACCATATCGCTCCACCGGTCGAGATTCCGCGGCGGAGCATGCACCGCGAGCAGCCGCAACGCGATCTCGTCGACGCCCTGTTCGGCGAACACCAGCGGGCATTCGTAGACGCTCGAAACATCGCGCGCCGTGATCACAGCCTCGACGTCGACGTCGCAGAACAGCGCGATTTTTTCCTTCATGTCCTGCGGCAGGGGATGGTCGCTGCGGCACAGCAGAATATCGGGCTGAATACCGATCGCGCGCAGCTCCTTCACGCTGTGCTGGGTCGGCTTGGTTTTGAGTTCCTGCGCGGCGGCGATCCAGGGCACCAATGTCACGTGAATGAACAGAGTATTTTCGCGGCCCAGCTCATGGCGCAACTGGCGAATGGCTTCGAGAAACGGCAGCGACTCGATATCGCCCACCGTTCCGCCGATCTCGACCAGCACCACATCGATCGGAGATCCGTCGGCGGCGACGGAGACGCGTTTGACCGCAGCCTTGATTTCATTGGTCACGTGCGGGATCACCTGCACCGTTTTGCCGAGATAATCGCCCCGCCGCTCGCGGGAAATTATCTGCTCGTAGATGCGGCCGCTGGTGAGATTGTTGGCCTGGGTGAGCGGAGCGTGGGTGAAGCGTTCGTAGTGGCCGAGGTCGAGATCGGTTTCGGCGCCGTCGTCGGTGACGAAAACTTCGCCATGCTGGAACGGGCTCATCGTGCCCGGATCGACGTTCAGATATGGATCGAATTTCTGGCAGGTGACCTTCAGGCCGCGGCTTTCGAGCAGGCAGCCGATGGAGGCGGCCGCGATTCCCTTGCCCAGCGACGAAACCACGCCGCCCGTTACGAATATGTATTTAGCCATGCTATTTCACCCCCGGCATGATGGAAGCTTCATAGAGCCGCGAGACGCGTTCGAGATCCTCCGGCGTAT